>NZ_JACJPZ010000025.1:0-72534 GCF_014696335.1 Dolichospermum sp. FACHB-1250 | reverse complement strand
CGGTTGTTCCCTGTAACGTTAGGTTTTCGGTATTGGGGGTTAAGGTATAGGTTACAGTTGTGAAAACACTATCAGTTCCTTCATTCAAGTTTTCTGTGATGGTATCTGCTGTATTGTCCACATAGTAGGAGTCATTACCAGCGCCACCAATTAAAGTATCAGCACCCGTACCACCTGTAAGAACGTTATTACCAGTATTACCTGTAATGATATTATTCAGGTCATTACCTGTACCGTTAATAGCGGTTGTTCCCTGTAACGTTAGGTTTTCGGTATTGGGGGTTAAAGTATAGGTTACAGTTGTGAAAACGCTATCTGTTCCTTCATTAGCATTTTCTGTAATGCTATCTGCTGTATTGTCCACATAATAGGAATCGTTACCAGCGCCACCAATTAAAGTATCAGCACCCGTACCACCAGTGAGAACGTTATCGGCTGTATTACCTGTAATGATATTATTGAGGGTGTTACCTGTACCGTTAATAGCGGTTGTTCCCTGTAACGTTAGGTTTTCTACATTGGCGCTGAGGGTGTAAGTTGCTGCGGTGCTGAAAACAATATCAGTTCCTTGATTTACTGATTCCGTGATGATATCTGCTGTACTGTCAACATAGTAGGAGTCATTACCAGCACCACCAATGAGGCTATCATTTCCTAAACCACCAATGAGGGTATCAGCGCCCGCACCACCATTAAGAACGTTATTACCAGTGTTACCTGTAATGGTATTATTGAGGGTGTTACCAGTACCGTTAATAGCGGTTGTTCCTTGTAACGTTAGGTTTTCTAAGTTGGCTCTTAATGTCCAAGTGATAGAAGATTCAACGGTATCAATACCTTGATTTAAAAATTCAGCAATGACATCACCCACATTATCCACTACATAAGTGTCATTACCTTTACCACCGACTAATAAATCTGCACCCGTTCCCCCGTTGAGAGTGTCATTACCATCTCCACCTCCTAAATCATCGTTTCCTGTACCTGCTTTAACCCAATCATTACCAGTAGTACCATCAAAACTGATAGTACCCGCAAAGCTAGTTAAATCAAAGCGTTCAAATCCGAATACTGTTGTCCCAGGAATATCTAATTGATTGGTGGTGTTACTGGTATCTATGGAGATAAGAGCATTAGCTGTTCCTCCGGTGATAATTAAGGTGTCTGTACCATTACCACCTTTGATGGTGTCGTCTTGTTGTAAATTAGCCCATGTACTGGTGATGGTGTCTTCTCCATAGTCAGCATCTATGATATCTTGTTGGGCTGTGGTGGTGAAACTTTCGTTATCGTTAAGGTCAGTGACTCCAATGGTTAATTGTGTTTCAAAGAATAACCCACCCTGGTCTGTTGTCCTGAGTCGAACGCTGTAACTGTTTTTAGTTTCAAAGTCAAATATAGAGTTGGTTTTGAGTTGATTATTGGTAATGGTAAATAAACTATTATCCGTTGCACCGTTCCCAGTGACTAAACTATAAGTAAAGGTGTTTGCTGTATCTGGGTCTGTGCTACTGAGATTACCCACCACTGTACCAATAACTTGGTTTTCTGCAATTGTACTGGTGGAGAGTGTGAGGTTAGTGGGTGCTTTATTAGTAAACTCACTCACGTCTATGATTTGTAGTCCATAATAATCATTAGCTACGTAAGCATAGTTACCGACTACTTGCACACCTATAGCACTGCCAGATGTATCATAATTGCCCTTGAGGGTGGGGGTTGTGGGGTTGCTGATGTCAATTATTTGTAGTCCTGATTCACGATCAGCTACGTAAGCATAGTTACCGACTACTTGCACACCTGTAGCATAGCCAGATGTATCATAATTGCCCTTGAGGGTGGGGGTAGTGGGGTTGCTGATGTCTATTATTTGTAGTCCTTTATCATAATCAGCTACATAGGCATAGTTACCGACTACTTGCACACCTCTAGCACCAGATGTATAATAATTGCCCTTGAGGGTGGGGGTAGTGGGGTTGCTTATGTCAATGATTTGTAGTTCTGAAGTAAAATAAGATACGTAAGCATAGTTACCGACTACTTGCACACCAAAAGCCCGGCCAGATGTATCATAATTGCCCTTGAGGGTGGGGTTAGTGGGGTTGCTGATATCAATTATTTGTAGTCCTGAATACTCATCAGTTACGTAAGCATAGTTACCGACTACTTGCACACCAAAAGCCCGGCCAGATGTATCATAATTGCCCTTGAGGGTGGGGGTAGTGGGGTTGCTGATATCAATTATTTGTAGTCCTGAATACTCATCACCTACGTAAGCATAGTTACCGACAACTTGCACACTATAAGCTCTGTCAGATGTATCATAATTGCCCTTGAGGGTGGGGGTAGAGGGGTTGCTGATATCAATTATTTGTAGTCCTGAATACTCATCAGCTACGTAAGCGTAGTTACCGACAACTTGCATACCAAAAGCATAGCCAGATGTATTATAATTGCCCACTAATGTGGGTGCAAATACTCCCTGGTAGGTGTGGAGGGTGTGTGCAACAATATCTGACAAATGTAGAGATGTTCTATGGAATGTCTCTGTAACGGGAATATTTACCTCTAACTGCCAATTTCCCCCTAATGCTGCATTGCCGGTTTTTGTGGTGGAGGCGCTAATGGTGGCTTTGGTAATTTGATGTAATTTGTGAATAAATTCTGCCCCAGCATCCCCAGCAGCGACGTTACAACCATATAATAAAATATTCTGAGGTTGCCACTGTTGTAATTGTTGGGTGTAATTATGAATATTAGTTAAGTTTAATTGACTATTGCCTAAATATAAGCATCCAGGCGCACCGTGGGAAAGGATGTGAATGGTGGTGATGTGGGGATGTTGTTGTAAAATTTGGCTAACTTGCTCAATTCCGTCTTGCTTTGGGGAAATAATAACTGTTTTTACGCCTTCGATAATTCCTGCTTGGAGGGTGTGATAGTCGGAAAGGGAGGCATCTATAAAAACAATTGTTGTCGCGGTTTGACGGAGAAAAGAGTTGTTAGACATAATTTTTTCCTTTGCACCCGGTACTGTTGGTTTTTGTTATATGGGGTAGAAAATGAGCAACTTCACGTAATAAAACCTTGTCATAATATGATGGTAATTGATTAAAGTCAGAAGTACAACCGTATTTTTTTAGATTTAATGTGTGTTAATTAGTGTCATATACATAATACTCTGGTAACATTCATGCTTTTATATTTGTCAGAATCAGGATATCCAGGATGAAAGGATGTACAGGATAATGATTTAATATGGTGCGTTATTATATACTCTGGTAACATTCATGCTTTTACATTTGTCAGAATCAGGATATCCAGGATGAAAGGATGTACAGGATGAAGATTTAATATGATGCGTTACTATATTATTATATAGATGTAGCGAACTGCTTGCAGCAGCGCTTCGCTATCGCTATGTTACACCTAAAGTTTTTACCAATGGTGCGTTACTAGTCGCTAACACACCCTACTCAAAAAGCTGTTCCCAGTTAAGAGTTCCCTGTCCCCGTGGCGTAGCACCTGTTCCCTGTCACCTATTACCTGATAACTGTGATATTCATTATTATTAAAATTCCAAATTGTCATTGACACAAAAAATCTTTAAAATTGCTACACTATAAACGCACCTAAAAACTCATCTCTGATTAACCATAAAAATATATGAATCTTACCCAATCTCATCCCTATATATCCCCAGAAGAATATTTAGAATTAGAAAAAAATAGCCCCATTAAACATGAATATATTCAAGGGCAAATTTACGCAATGGCAGGTGCTAGTGATGCCCATGTGACAATCACTACTAATTTAGTTGCTCTTTTAAGAAATCATATTCGTGGTACAGGATGTCGTCTTTACGTGACTGATATGAAAGCTAAAATTGAAACTCTGGATATTTTTTATTATCCTGATATGATGGTAACTTGCGATCCAAGAGATACAAAGTTTGAATATTTTAAATGCTATCCAAGTTTAATTATTGAAGTTTTATCACCTGCAACTGAAGCTTTTGATAGAGGTGATAAATTCATTGACTATCAAGAATTAGAAACCTTAAAAGAATATGTTTTAGTTAGTCAAAATCGTCAAAGAGTTGATCGTTTTAGTCTCAATAATCAAGGAAGATGGGAACTTTATAGTTATAGAGGAAATCAACAATTAGAGTTAACAAGTGTAAATTTTAAATGTCTTTTAACTGATATTTATGAAGATGTTAATTTTCTACGCTGATAAGTTGGAATTTCTATTGATGTTTATTTTTAAATAGTTTAGACAGGATAGAAAGTTTAATCCAAACTATTTTCTGTTCTGATACGGCTTTGGGGTCAATATTTTGACGCTAATTGTTCCATGGTTTTGATCACTTCTACCAATTTCTGAATATGTGCTAACTCATGGGTGGCCATCATAGATATTCTAATCCGACTTGTACTCACTGTGGGAGGACGAATGGCCGGGGCAAAAATTCCTGATGCTTGCATTAGCTTTCCTGCTGTTAATGCTGCGGCTGCGTTGGGTAATTGAAAACATAATATCGCTGATTCCGTCGGTAATAATTTTAAGTTAGGTAAATTATCTTCAATTAATTGTTTTAAATAGTTGACATTTTGCCACAATTGCGATCGCCTTTGCGGTTCTTGTTGGACTATTTTTATGGCCGCTAAGGCTGCGGCTGTGTCTGCGGGGGAAAGAGCAGTGGTATAAATCCAACTAGGGGCGCGATTGCGTAAAAAGTCAATTAGGGTGCTGCTACCGGCTACATAGCCGCCCAAACTCCCCAAAGCTTTACTTAATGTGCCAATTTGAATTAATTCTCTACCTGTACACCCGAAATGTTCCACACACCCAGCACCAGTTTTACCCATGACTCCCGTAGCATGAGCTTCGTCTAGTAGTAGCATACAACTAAATTCTGTCGCTAAATCTAGCAGTTGGGGTAATGGACATAAATCACCATCCATGCTAAAAACGCTATCAGTAACTATTAAACAGCGTCGGTAATTCTTGCGATATTGCTGTAAATTTTGACATAGTGCTGCCATCCCACTGTGCGGATATTCCATCACCGTTGCACCGCTGAGAATTGCCCCTTTTTTGAGGCTGGAATGGTTAAATTGATCAGCTAAAATTAAGTCTCTTTTACCGACTATAGCCGCAATTGTACCTAGATTTGCTAAATAACCGGAGCTAAATACTAATGCGTCTTGGGTTTGTTTGCTAGATGCTATTTCCCGTTCTAATTCTCTGTGTAATTCCCGATGTCCACTGAGTAATCTAGAACCTGTACTACCAGTGCCAAATTCTTGAATAGCATTAATAGCGGCTGTTTGTAAACGTTGATCACCTGCTAGTCCTAAGTAGTCATTACTAGCAAAATTAATCACCTCTTGCCCAGATAATAACACTGTTGCACCAGGACGGCTGTGAATAGTTTCTACGGAACGATACCAGTCAGCCTGGTGAATAGTGGACAGAGATTCGTTTATCCAGGCATAAGGATGATTATTCATTGTTTAAACTGCTTAATTTATGAAGATTCTGAGGACTTAAGTAGGTTGGCGTTAAAAATTGTCGTTATGACAAGGGAACAGGGAACAGGGAACAGGGAACAGGGAACAGGGAACAGGGAACAGGGAAGAGGTTTTGGGCAACTTTACTTTTCGTTACTTATGTCGGTTTTTTTCCGTTCACTTACTTACGCACAAGTTAGGGAATAATAAACCACAAAGGAGCAAAGGACACGAAGACAAGAGAGTTTGAGAGGTATTTTGCGTAGGTGGTAATTTTGACATACTCACCGACCTGAAGGTGCGATGATTCTTGACACTTCACTGGAACACGCCACAAGTGGTCTTATCGTCCCTCCATGTCCGTTTAAAGTCTCCCAATGCCTTATGGCGACTATAACCAAATTTTAACATAAAGCCGTCCTAAAAGCGATGCACTGAGCAGTTCGACAAGCTCACTGTAACACTTGCCGAAGTGGACGGGGCTTGTATCCCAGATTTTTGGTCAAGATTTTATAAAACCATTGTCGTTGTTTTATTCACCTGAAAACCAATCTTTTCATAAAATTTTTGTTGGTGAGTAGTCATTAAGTATACACGCTCTACTTTTTGCATTCGGGGATGATTTAAAACGGTTTCTATTAACTTGCTCCCTAGTCCATTACCTTGATAATCTGGATGAATGACAACATCCCAAATTGTAGCGCGATAGATGCCATCAGAGGTCGCTCTAGCAAAGCCAATTAATAATTCTTGATCCCAGACAGAAATAACAGGTTCACTGTTAGCAATAGCTATAGCCAAATCTTTAATATTTCGTCCTTTTGCCCAAAAAGCAGCAATATCAAACAATTCTTGAAGTTGACCAATATCAATATCACCACGACTTTGACTAAATTGAATTTGAGAATATTTCATCTATAATTATCCAATTATCACAATATGTTCGCTTCTGTTATGACATATTTTCCTGAAAATTACTAAGGCTGTATATGTATATGCAACATTTGAATTAAAAGTTAAAAAACTCCTTTTCATTACTATTACCCATTACCCATTACCTATTACCCACTCACTTACAAACCCACTTCCATAGAGGATGTGTAGATCCTTGTTGACGAATGTGATAAACTTGCCTTTGTAAATGTTCCCGCTCTTTTAATGGTAATCCCCAAAGGATATTACGAATTTGCCAGACTAACACAGAAGTTGTCATGGCAATACACAAGGTTAAACCAAGAGTAGACAGAGGGTGAAAAATCAGCGCGTATCGTAATCCTACCCAGGTAAAATATTGTTGCAACAAATAAATTTCCGCCCGTAAATCCCACAGACAAAAAGGCGCGATAGTTAGCCACAAAAAGCCAGCAAATAACCATCTACCATATACTGTTAGCAGATATAGTTTCTGTATTTGTTGAGTAAAATTAGGGTCTAAAGCTAATTGTTCGTCCTCAAGTGGTACTTCAGGTTTATCCATAGGAATGGTATAAGCGTCTACAAAATCTCCTTAATCTCGTTCCCAGTCTCCGACTAGGAACAAGTGATCAATGAATTTAACTTTGAATTTAACTTTCTGGGGAACTGATAGGGGTTTCAACTGGGTAATTTTCACTACGTTCTCGCCACCAGATCAGCAGTGTACTAGCAATGAAAATACTAGAATAAGCTCCCATTGTAAAGCCCACAATTAAGGCTAAAGAAAAATTATGCAGTGTTTCCCCACCAAAGAAGAAGATGGCAGTTAATGTTAGTAGAGTTGTTAAAGTCGTGTTAATTGACCTACTTAAAGTTTGGTTAACAGCATCATCAACAACATCAGCAATTGGTTGTTCAGGATGAAGTTTAATCGTTTCTCGAATCCGATCATAAATGACAACAGTATCATTGACAGAAAAACCGGTGATAGTCAGCAAGGCCACGATAAACAGACTATCTACTTCAACGCCGAAAACCAAGCCTAAAATCGAGAAAACCCCAGTGGTAATCAAAATGTCGTGAAACAAGGCCACAATGGCAAATACAGCGTAATCCCATTGAAACCTGACAGCCATGTAGATAGTAATTCCTATAAAGGAAACTATTAAAGCCAAGACCCCGGAAGTAAATAACTCCTTTCCTAAAGTTGCACCAACGGAGTCATCTTGATTTTTTTGCGGGTCAAAAGCGCCGATTTTTTCACTGAGAGCATTTTGTAGATTGATACGCTGTTCGGCTGGGAGTGTTTTCGTGCGGATAGTGATACCATTTTCTTGGCCATTTTCCGAGATTAATTGGATACTACTATCACCAAGACCCTGAGATTTAGCCACCTCTCGCACAACGTTGATATCTATGGGTTGGTCACAATTACCAATTTTGCCACAATCTCGCACCAATTGCAACCTTGTACCGCCAATAAAGTCCAAACTAGGACGCAAAGGGGCTTTAATATTGGGATTTAAGGAAGATATCACCATGGAAATTATCCCACTGAGGATAATAACGCAGGAAATAGTCCACCATGTACCCCGTGCTTTGTTAATATCTAATCTCATTGTGCCACTCCTGTCTTATTTATTACTGGCACATTAGGAGCATAAAGTTTGGTGTTCCGCAAAGAGGGAATGGAAATAACTAAAAACATCAATGTGCGACTACAAGTAATTGCGGTAAACATACTTACCGCTACACCTAAAGCTAATGTGAGCGCGAAGCCTTTTACTAGTCCTGAACCCAACCAAAATAAAGCAGCACAAGCAATCCAGGTAGTAACATTACTATCTAAGATACTAGAAAAAGCGCGGTAAAAACCGGATTCTACAGAACGATACAGAGATTTACCAGCTTGTAATTCTTCCCTAGTGCGTTCAAAAATCAAAACATTAGCATCAACAGCCATACCGATACTGAGAATAAAACCCGCAATTCCGGGTAAGGTGAGGGTGACACTCAGTAAACAGAAAGCAGCCCAAGTGAGCAGGGAGTAAATTAATAGTGATACATTTGCGATCATTCCTGGTAGTCTGTAGTACAACACCATAAATATTAATACTAAAGTTAGACCGCCAATACCAGCATAGATACTTCTTTGAATACTATCTTTTCCTAAGGTAGCGCCTACCGTTCTTCTTTCCGCAATTTCCACAGGAACGGGTAATGCACCCCCGCGCAACTGTACCCCTAAATCATTCGCTTCTTGGGCTTGAAAACGACCTGTAATTACCGCAGAACCGCCTGTAATCCCAGTAGCAGCAAATTCTACTCCCACCGTCGGTGAACTAATCAGTTCATTATCGAGGAAAATACCGATACCGCGACCAGTTCCCGCCAGGTCTTTTGTTAGTCCGGCAAAGAGTTCACCACCTTTTTGATCAAAACGAATGGCCACGTCCCAATTATTGCCCTGAGTGGGCTGTCCATAGGCATCCTGGAGATATTTACCAGTCAGAGGTGGGTTGGTACTTTCAAACAATTCTGCTACCGCTTGATTATTTTGATCAAACTCTTGTTTATTGGTATTAATTGCAGCTTGATCTTTGGTCTTTTTCAATTCTTCCCGCTTGGTTTTTAGGTCGTTTTTTGTTACCTGTAAAGCTATAAGTTGAGCTTCTGTATTTGGTTTTTGGATACGGAACTCTAATTGCGCTGTACCTCCTAATATTCGTTCTGCTTGTTCTGGGTCATTGACACCAGGTAATTGTACTAAAATTTTGTCTGTACCCACGGTTTGAATTACAGGTTCAGAAACACCTAAACCATTAATTCGTCCTTCGACCACTCTTTTCACAGCTTCCAATTCCCTTTCGGTAATTTGGGGAATTTCCGCTGTTGGTTTTACCTGAATGGTAAGCTGGGAACCGCCCCGTAGATCTAGTCCCAGGGGTACAGGAATTGTGATAATTACTGTAATAGCGGCAATTACCAAGACTATAATTAATGCTAATAGCGATCGCTGTTTTTGCATACCATGACTCACAACTGACAAAGGTTATAATAACGCTCTTTTTGTCGGTTGTGAGTAGAAAATTTCCGAGGGAATAGGTAATACTTAGGCTCATCTCAGTAACCATAGACATCCGTACGGGCGAACGGCCGTTCGCCCGTACAACTGTCAACTGTCAACTGTCACCTAAACGCGCAAAGCGACCATTTTCTGGACTGCTTCGATGATTTGCTCTGGTTGAACAATTGTGAGGCGTTCCAGATTACCATTATAAGGGGTGGGGATATCCTGGGAAGAAAGACGCAATACAGGAGCGTCTAATTCATCAAATAAGCGGTCATTAATAGAAGCGGTTAATTCCGCACCAATACCCCCGGTTCTCATACACTCCTCCACGATGATAACGCGGTGAGTTTTGCGAATGGACGCGCCAATAGTGTTAAAATCGAGAGGTTTGAGGGAGATTAAATCAATAACTTCTGGATCATAACCTTGTTTTTCCAAAGATTTCACAGCTTGTAAAACATGATATCGCATCCGTGAATAAGTTAAAATTGTCACATCCTTACCTTTACGGACAACTTCAGCCTGATCTAAGGGGAGGACATATTCTGTTTCTGGTAAATCTTCTTTTAAATTATAAAGTAAAACGTGTTCAAAAAATAAGACTGGGTTGTCATCGCGGATAGCTGCTTTCAGTAAGCCTTTAGCATTGTAAGGGGTGGAACAAGCGACAATTTTTAAACCGGGAACAGCTTGGAAATAAGCTTCTAGACGTTGGGAATGTTCCGCACCTAATTGTCTACCCACACCTCCAGGACCACGAATGACCATAGGGATTTTAAAGTTACCACCGGAAGTATAGCGTAACATACCCGCATTATTAGAAATTTGGTTGAAGGCCAGGAGCAGAAAGCCCATATTCATTCCTTCAATAATAGGACGTAACCCGGTCATAGCAGCGCCTACAGCTATTCCAGTAAAGCTATTTTCCGCAATAGGGGTATCTAAAACTCGCAAATCACCATACTTTTGGTGTAGATCTTTAGTAACTTTATAAGAACCGCCGTAGTGTCCTACGTCTTCACCCAGAACGAATACCTTAGAGTCGCGGGACATTTCCTCGTCAATAGCTTCCCGCAGGGCGTTGAAAAATAGTGTTTCTGCCATTTAGACCTTTATTGCAATTTATCGTTATAGAATTTTATCGTGCCATTGTCCCGAATACCGTCAAGCCTAGCACTGTTGTTGATCACTAGGAATATTCTTGATCATCAATTGTCAGCACGTAGGGGTGAAAAACTCATGATATCTGACTTGAAGCATAATTGCACGCAAAAATAGCAAAAGTGCGGAATGTGGGTTTTAATATTTGTTCTATCTTGCAACCAAAGGCCAAAAATCTCACGCCCAAACACAAAAACACTCTCCGCGTCTGTGCGCCTCTGCGTGAGTTAATATCTTAACTTACAACCACCTAGCCGCATCCTTAGCGTGGTAAGTCAAAATCAAATCAGCACCAGCCCGTTTAAACCCGGTTAAAGTTTCCATAACAACGCGCTGCTCATCAATCCAACCGTTTAAAGCCGCTGCTTTCACCATCGCATACTCACCAGACACATTGTAAGCCGCTACAGGTAAATTACTAGCTTCCTTAACGCGCCAGATAATATCCATATATGCCAATGCTGGTTTAACCATCAGCATATCCGCACCTTCAGCGATATCCAATTCAATCTCTTTCAGGGCTTCCCTAGCGTTACCGGGGTCCATTTGGTACGTGCGTCTATCTCCAAATTGTGGTGTTGAGTCCGCCGCATCTCTAAATGGTCCATAATAAGCTGAAGCATATTTAGCAGCATAGGACATAATGGGGATATGTTCAAAGCCCGCTGCATCCAAACCGGCGCGAATTGCTTGCACAAAACCATCCATCATTCCCGAAGGTGCGATAATATCTGCACCGGCTTGAGCTTGGGAAACTGCGGTTTTCTTTAATAATTCCAAAGTTGGATCATTTAATACTCTACCTGTTAAATCCCCAACTTGTAAATAACCACAATGGCCATGACTTGTATACTCACACAAACAAGTATCAGCCATGACAATTAAATCAGGAACGGCATTTTTAACTGCGGTTGCTGCTTTTTGGACAATACCACAATCGTGCCACGCGCCGGTAGCATCTATATCTTTATCTTCAGGAATTCCAAATAGGATAATTGCGGGAATGCCTAAATCATAAACTTCTTTAGCTTCCTCAACAATTTTATCTACGGAAAGTTGATAAACACCGGGCATAGATTTGACTTCTTTGGCTATACTTTCCCCTGGTACAGCAAACAATGGATAAATCAAATCGCTAGTAGTTAAAACGGTTTCACGTACCATACGGCGTAATTGGGTATGGCTACGCAGACGACGGGGGCGGTGGATAGGAAACATAAATTTTGTGCAGAGAAAACAATACGATGGACACAGAATAAAGCGTCACAGAAGCAGGTTTTTAGCTGGCTCTATTCAGACAAACTACAAGCAGTGCTTTAACTGTCTTTTGCCCTACTGTTGATGAAGCTGTGGGGCAATTTTATATTTTACAACTTGATGGACATTTGCTGATAACCTATTTGCAAAAAACAATCTTCAAAAAAATTCAGTCAATATTCTCCATGGTCTTAATATCGCGGTTAATTCCCTATTCCCAGAAGTGACAGCAGAAGGGAAATACTATTTTTTAAAAAACCCGGAAAATAAAGGGATAACGGTAGGGTTGTTCAGGATTACGGAAAACAGCAATTAGCGCCCAGATGGTTAATCCCCAGTGTAATATATACCCTAAACCTGCTAGTGGCAACAGGATGATTAGGGTTAAAACCAACCAACCGGTTAAAAAAAACAAAGCTGCGAGAATTGCTCCATAGAACCAAACGTTAAAATGGAAATTGATAGATTCCTTCGCGTTCTCTTTGACGACAGGATCATCTGATACAAATAATATAGCTATGGGTAAACCAACGGAGACAATTGTAGTGCTAAAAAAAATTGCTCCGTGACACAAGGCTGATAATAGTTTACGTTTATCGCTGTCGTACATTCTTTCCTCCTATAACTATATTGCAGAGGGCGTAATTAGGTTAGGTTAAATATGATTGTATAATGATTGCATTATGATTGAGGTACATATAAGCTGGTAGGATGCAGACACAATCAGAGTTTTACTATGAACATTTGTACCTCTTAATCCTGTAATCTACTGTAAAATCATATCATTGCTGCTCAAATAAGCGATCGCTTGTCTAATCCAATCCTCTACATAGGCGTTTTTCGGTAAACCAACATCTTCACTAACAACGTGCAAAGCATTACTAACTTCATGAGCAGTATACCCCAAAGCAAACAGAGTCATTTGCACTTCTTCTAAAATTCCTGGTGCAGGTCCGCCCGTAGCGACGAAGAAGCCGGCTGATTTGCGCCATTCGATTAATTTACTCTTGAGTTCTAAACAGATGCGTTCAGCGGTCTTTTTGCCTATACCAGGAGCTTGAATTAAGATTTGGATATTAGCAGCGATAATAGCTTGAACTAACTCTGGTAATTCCATTGTATCCAAGAGTGCGATGGCCAAGGCCGCACCAATACCACTGACACTGAGTAAATGACGAAATAAATCCCGTTCTGAGGGAGAAGAAAAACCGTAGAGCATAGGTAATTCTTCCCGGATCTGGTAATGGGTAAAAATTTGTACCACATCTCCAGTAGATGTTAACTGGTTGGCCAGACGTTGAGGAATTTGCAAATCGTAACCCATGCCATTTACCTCTAGGGTCAAGATAACACGATTAGGGGTAATGGCTTGGACACCAGCGACGATACCTTTAAGATAGCTAATCATTCTAGGAAACCAAAATATTTTAAACCTTCCATAATCCCAGCAGCACAACGATTTTGTGCGAGGTAACGATAGTCAGCGGGATGCTGATGATACCATTGCAGTAACTCCTCACGAGCATTAGCGACAATGATTCCCCGTTCCCTACCAACAGCGAACAAAGCAATATCATTACCTGAATCACCACAAACAACAGTCTGCTCGGCTGCAAATTTCCACTTCTGACGGAGGAACTGCATTGCTTGACCTTTATCGCTGGTATGGGGTAAAATGTCAAGGTCAATTTCACTACTATAAATTAATTTTATATTTAGTTGGGATTTTTGCAATTCTGTCTCAAGTTGTGGTAAAATGCCCGATAATTCAGCTTTCAGGAAAAAACTGACTTTAAAAGGACGTTGTTCTGTATCTGGCTGTAACACTAATTCCGGGAATTGCTCAGTAATGGATAAAATCTTTTCCCGATGCCAACCTTGAGAGAGAATATCCGCCCATTCTGTGTCGGGATGGTTGCTACCATGCAAATATATTTCTGTACCAACCGAGAGAACTAAAGCATCTGGGGAGAAGAGATTTTTTTCCTGTTGGAGTTCTCGATAAAGCACAGGCGATCGCCCTGTAGAGTAGACTATCTTTGTACCATATTGTTGACGATGCTGTTGCAAGCGATCGCTCAATACCAACAATGCCTGATCATCGCCTACTAGGGTATGATCTAAATCACTTACGAATAAAAACTTATTCATGGCCAACTCCTTTTGTCAGTGAGGTTAATTCACAAAAAGTGTATGTTGTTTTGGCACTTACTGTACAATTCCTAATTCAAAAACAAGCCCTGGTAATGAGAAATTACGGCTATACTAGGAAATTCATGACACGACAAGTCCACGACCAACTGGCCAAAGAATATCTAGAAGAACTATTAAAACCTCTAGGTAAGGTAGAAACGAGTAAAGATGTAAAAAGCGAAGTTCAAGAAATAGATGTTTGGTTTGTTCCAACTACAACATCTACAAATTCCGAATTAGGATTATTAGGAAAAATGGCGGTTACAAGCTGTCTATTTGAACCTTACCGTAATGCACCTAATGAGATAGAAATTAGGAGTTGTTTGTTAAAATTGTATAGTGTTCAGGGTGAATTGTTAAGACAAACCAAAAGAGAAAAACGTTCTATTTCTGAACAAGAATTACCCCTTCTATGGATTTTAACACCAACTTGTTCTGAAAGAATCCTGGAAGGGTTTGGAGCAAAAATAAAGGAGGGATGGGAAAAAGGAGTTTATTTTCTGCCAAAATACCAGAAAGCGGCTATTGTGGCTATCAATCAGTTATCCATGACAGAGGATACACTATGGTTAAGGGTAATGGGAAAAGGTAGAACTCAAATGGAAGCTATCAGCGAAGTAGTTGAACTGTCAAAAGAGAATGATAAATGGGATAGATTAATGGAAATTTTCGCATCTTGGCGGAAAAATTTAGAATTGAATAGTGATGTTAATGATGAAGAAGCAAGGGAGTTAATTATGAGTTTATCACCAGCGTATCTTAAACAACGGGAAGAATGGAAACAAGAGGGAATAGAGGAAGGAAGACAACAAGGAAGACAGGAAGGAAGACAGCAAGGACGACAGGAAGGACAAAAAGACGGACAACGTTTGATGGTAGAGAGTTTGTTAGCGGTGCGTTTTGGTAATTTAGATGAGGAGTTATCTGCTATTGTCAGTCCGTTAATGGAACTTTCTTTAACAGAAAGAACCCAGTTATTACTTAATTTATCTAATCTTTCCCGTCAGGAATTATTAGCTAGGTTTAAAGTTGATTAGACATTGCCAAAAAAGAGAGACATTTCCTCAAATGTCTCTTGCAATGACTTAATCAATATTTTGTTGTAACCAGGTTTCTAAATCAGCCATAGCAGAAAAATCAAAAATACTTTCTCCTAATGTTTCTAATTGTGAAATTGATAACTGGCGAATTTGTGATGCAATTGCTGGATCTAAATTACCAAACCGCTTTGATAATTGACGAATAATTAAATTAGCTTCACCTTGTTGTTCACCTTGTTGTAAACCTTGTTGTAAACCTTGTTTGAGGATTTCGTTATACCAGGGTGATTCTCTTAATACTGTCATATCCCACCTCATGATTTGTTGAACTATTGGTATTTCTAGGACAAAGGATGCAAAAAATGATAATAATGGTTCTAAATCCCTTAACTGTTCATTTTCTCGCAGTTTAATTACTGCTTCTCTGACAACTGCTTCTTCACCACCTCCTTTGAGAATTGGTATAAAAGGTAATAAACTTGATAAATTTTCTGCAAATACTAAACTAGCTTCAATTTCCCAGAGATTAATTACCCGATAGTCTTGATAACTTTTCATTCCCATAAATTCTTGTTGATAGAAGTTGGGAATATTGGGTGTTTTGACGTGGGGTAAAATATTGATCAGTACGGGATAAATGGGTAATTTATAACGTTCCCGTGCTAAAGCTATATAAGCCGTCATTCTCAGCGGAACTTTCTCGTTATAACGCAATTGTAGCTCATTGAGAATTAAAAATTCCCCCTCTGGGTTTTCGGCTTTAATCAGTACGTCATTATCGCGGCTGATCCATTGAAATTCTGAGGAAATAAACTCTTTCACCCGAATATCTTTTCTTTGTGTTACCCATTGTACCCAATTATCGGGTGCGAGACTGATTAAGCGTTTACTACCAATATCTACTTTTTTGGTCATAGATTGATGATTATGAATTTAACAATCAAGGGGAAATTATTATAGCAATTCCCATTCAAGTGAGATACAAGCAGTAATAATTAAACGCAGATGGACGCAGATAAACGCAGATTTTTTACAATGTTATCAAAGTTTGGAATTTAAAGAAATTACCTTAACCGTTTGCCATTTTTTGCACATCATTAATAATTTTCCTCACTGTTTCAGCATCGGGTGATTGAATACGCTGGAATATCTCTAAAGACTGATGTAAATATTTTAGTGCAGTCACAAAATCTCCTTTGTTATATGCTAACAACTGTCCCAACATTGCTAATGTCGCGGCTTGACCTTGGACATTACCAATGCTTTCTTTGATTTCTAAAGACTGCTGGTAGTGGGCGATCGCTTCTTCTATTTTCCCTGTGTTGGCGTAGATACTGGCTAAACCGTGCAAAGTCACGGCTTGACCTTGGACATTACCAATGCTTTCTTTGATTTCTAAAGACTGCTGGTAGTGGGCGATCGCTTCTTCTATTTTTCCCGTTTTGGCGTAGATACTGGCTAAGTTATTAATAATTACCGCTTTTGTTGTTTTATCTGTTGCTGGACAGAGTTCTAATGCTTGTTGATAATCTTGCTGTGCTTGTTCAATGTTTCCAAGTTCTTGTTCAGATCGTGCTAGATTAGTAAGAATTTCATAGCTTTCAACAATATTTAAGGTAGATTTGCATAGATGTAAGGTTTCACGAAATCGGCTAGTATTAATCCACTTTTGTGTTAAAACTATTCCTACTCTTGCGGATTTGTTCAGCAATGGCCAGAGTTCCACCCACAAGACCAACTATAGTGGCTACAGTGGTAATAACTGGCTCTCTTTCGATTTCTTCTGAATTTACGGTATAGTTACCAGTTATGCCCTCAATTGCCAAAAGTTCTTTTGTGGCTGTAATTGCGTCTTCACCTTCAATAGCAAATTTAATTTCTGTCATAAATTTACCTAAAAATACCTAATTTTTATTGCTATTGCTCACTACTTTAAAATATTTCCCATACCAACAGCAGAAGCAGTTTAAGTATTTACAACTTTTGCATATTGTGACTAAGAGGATCAAAATCTCTAGGAAATTTGGTACTTTCATCATAATATGCACCATGTAAATTCGCGCCGTAGAACTTGGTGTAATGCAATGTAGCACCTCTAAGATTTGCCTCAGTCAGATTAACACCAGATAAATTCGCTCTAGTTAAATTGGCCTGGGCTAAATTCGCTCTACTCAAATTCGCGCCCCACAGTTTAGCTTTAGCTAAATTTGCTTCGCTTAAATCTGCTCCCCATAAATTAATTCCTGGTAAGTAAGCATTAATTAGTTTAGCTTTGACTAATTTAGCCGAAACAAAATATCTTTCTCCCACAGCATAACGCCGTTTTAGTTCTTCAGTGTCCATATCTTGTTAACCTAATTGAGTAACAAAACCTCTATTTCCACAATACTCCCTGTCAACCAATTTTGGATTTTGGATTTTAGATTTTAGATTTTAGATTTTCCTCTTCTTAAAAAGAGGCTTGCAAATGTGCAATTAAAGTCAAACTACTAGTAGTTATAAATAAGAAAAACGCCTGAGTTTTTTCTCACTCAAGCGTTTCCCCGTATAACTTTATACTACTTCACTAGTTTTGTGACATTTTAGACCCGCAACTCAAATAACAGGAAGTATAAGCAGCGCGAGGGGACTTGTAACAAGTATCAAGTGAAGTGGTATCACTCCTTGCATTTGCTAATGATACCCCTTTTAACACCAAATAGCTAGTGTAGAGAGTGACACTTTCTTAACTGACACCCAATGTTCTATCAATAACTTTAACTTCGATTTAGGAGTCTTTAGCTACCAATAATTTTTGCGTTGTCAAAATTTCACATACTTCAGCGTCGGTTGTTTGCCGAAAATCCTCGTACCAAATACCAATTGCATACAAATTGTTTGGTGTTATTACTGATATAACCTGATCTACCTCTGCTTTTAATTCTTCAGAAGTAGATACCGCCGCCACTGGAACAGCTACTACAAGCTTCTGGGGTTGTTGTTTTTTCAACGTAGCGATCGCTGCTCGGATAGTAGCACCCGTAGCAATACCATCATCCACCAGAATAATGATATGATTTTTTACCTCTGCTAGGGGACTATTACCGCGATAAGCGTGGCGGCGGCGGTCTAATTCCCGCATTTCTATTGCTACTACTTGATCAATAGTTGCTTGGGAAATATGCAATGAATCTACAACATTCTCATTCATAACACGGACTCCTCCGGTCGCAATAGCCCCCATGGCCAATTCCTTATGTCCAGGTACACCTAGTTTCCGCACCAAGCAGATATCTAAAGGTGCATTAAGTTCCTTTGCTACCTCATAAGCCACAGGTACACCGCCACGGGGAAGCCCTAATACTAAAATATCAGGACAATGGGCATATTCTGTTAACTGAGCAGCTAACAGTTTCCCTGCTTCTGTGCGATTACGGAATTTTTGCAGCATATTGTTATACCTCTTTATGAAAATAAGTCCCTAATTGAAGCCAGAAATTTGATCGTAAATCCTGTAATGGCACTACAAAAACAAAATTACCCCTCTAATTTGAGGGTAGCAATAAAATCAGAGAACTTGTTAAATCAAATTACCAACCAAAACTTTATTAGAGGTTTTTTTCTTAAATTTTATCTCAATTTTTTGAGCTAAACTAAAGAGAGTGGGATAATCTCTGGTAGTAAGTTACCTAAATTACACATCTACATAACTCCAGTAAAAATGTCTGAAGATCCCTATAAATCACCTGAAATCCAAGAAGTAATTGGATTAAAACCGCAACACTTTGCTGACTTAGTTAGAGCCTCACAATTAATTTTTGACCCGACTGCGGGAGTTACCGGCAGAAATGTCAAAATTGATTGGCAGGACTTTGGTATTCCTGGGAATATAGAAGATAATCTCAGAATTATCGGTGAAGAATTTCAATATGCTTCTCCCCATGTTCCCGCTGATATTATTTGGGGTAAATTAACTACAGAAACTCGAATTTGGTTTCTGAAAAATAAAGATCAATTGTGGCAATTTGAAGAAATTTTACCTGCACTTGACGAAGATTAACTATTGCCAAAAATATCCTTCTCAAGTAGGATATATATATTTTCTATCCTACTTGTTTATTAGAAGATAATGTTGATTAAAATTGCAAATACTCAGGTTTTACTAGTTCCTTTATCTTTGATGTTTCCATTAATAATATCGGGTTTACATAACTCTGATATTGCTTTAGCAGAAAGTCAGCAAGAAAGTAAACAAAAATATAGTCATGGAATTATTAATCAGCAACTAGCTGTTAATAAAACTGAATTTGGAGTTAAGATAATTAATTCATCAGGAAAGGTCAATTTTTTCCCAACAACTACCGTTCCGTTAAAAGAAGGTGATGCTTATGGTTGGAGAATTAAACTTGATAACTATCCAGATAAAGTCCAATGGAGAGAAGTTTTAACTTTACCAAAATCTCCCGAAACTTGGATTACAGAGAATCATCAAAATCTTTCCATATCAAAAGATGGAAAAACGGCAATTTCCACCCGAATACAAACACCTGTTAATGGTGTGATTGAAAATTTCTGGACTATTTCTCCTGGAGATCCTTTAGGTAAACATCAAATAGAAGTTTATATTGATCAGCGTTTGCTTGCTACTTTTGAATTTGAAATAGTCCCATTTTAAAATGACCATTTTGTGATAGATGTAAATATAGGATCTTTTTTATCAACTAATTATGTCAGTCACATCTTACATTTTTCTAGCTGGTGCTAGTCGCGGTGTTGGTCAAGAAATCGCTAAATATTTGACAGCACAGGAAATTCAAGTTAAAGCACTTGTGAGAACAGAAACCGCTGCTGTAGAACTAAAAGCAATGGGTATTCATCCAGTTTTAGGAGATGCTTTAAATGCGGCAGATGTTGAACAGGGAATGTTAGGAAATGAACCTATTCAAGCGGTTATCAGTACATTAGGAGGTTTACCGACAGATAATATCAAACCTGATTATATCGGTAATAAAAACCTGATTGATGCAGCAGTTAAAGCGGGAGTAAAAAAGTTTATTTTGGTAACTTCCATTGGTAGTGGTGATAGTGTTGTGGCTTTACCTCCCCAAGCATTAGCAGCACTCAAACCCGTTTTAATTGAAAAAGAAAAGGCTGAACAATACCTGATTTCCAGCGGACTGAACTATACAATTATTCGTCCTGGTGGTTTAAAATCAGAATCTGCTACCAACAACGGAATTTTAACTGAAAATCCTCAAATTGTGGGGACTATTCATCGTGCGGATGTTGCTGCATTGGTTTGTCGTTGTTTAAATTCTCCTAATTCTGATCAGAAGATATTATCGGCCATAGATCGAAATATGGTATATCCAGGATTACCGGAATTTGTGGAATTTAATTTAGATTAGGGATTGCCAAAGAATAAATAATCTAATTTATTAGGGTGTGTTAAATTCCAGGATAACGCACCCTACAGTTGAGGATATTTTTCTAATTTTCAGTCCCTTAGTTGTTGTTGATGTTGAGGACTAAAGTTCTCACTACTAACTAAATTTAAACAGAAAATACTACTCGAAAACCACAAATTCGTAAACCACCGTCTGCTTCATTCCAACTTCTACTAGCACTGCGACAAAGTTGCGCGTTAAAATTCCACGCACCACCCCTTAAAACTCGACGATGTTGATCACCACCATTTTCCCAGACACTACCATCTATAGGCGCTCCATGATAGTTATTATGCCAAGGATCGGCACACCATTCCCATACTAAACCGTGCATATCATATAAACCAAAAGCATTTGCAACTTCAAAATAACCAACATTTGTTGTTTGTTTACGAAATCTACTTTTTCGTTCTCCAGCATAAGTATCACTACCACTACAGTTAATTAAATCGGAGGTAATTGTTTCTCCAAAATGAAAAGATGTGGTAGTTCCCGCACGACAAGCATACTCCCATTCTGCTTCACTAGGTAGACGATATTCTCTACCAGTTTTAATTTTTAATCTAGCACAAAATTCCACAGCTTCATACCAAGAAACATTTTCTACTGGCAGATTTGTACCTTTAAATTTCGAGGGGTTGGGATGTAATTCTTGTTGAACTTTTGGTAAAGCTGCTACTATTCTCCACTGTGCTTGAGTAATAGGATATTTAGCCATAAAAAAAGATGGAACTATTACTTGATGTTGGGGACGTTCATCACTATCACCTTCACAAATAGGAGAACCCATGATAAAAGTCCCATTAGGGATTGACACCATTTCTAAGGTTGTATTTCTGCCTAATTCCTCATGAAAATATTTAGAATTACGTCGATCACGATTAACTTCTCTCCCAGTAGTGTCTACAGTAATGACATAAAAATCAAAGTTATACAAAGGGGGTAAGGGAACAATAATTTTTGTGGGAGGTGGTGGAGGTAATGGTGTTAATGGTGGTTTAGAAACAGGGGGGAATTTAATGACAACGGGGGATTTAGCAAAATTCAAATCATGTAAAACATCCATTGCTGACTGATATCTATCACTAGCAAAATGTTGGAGTAATTTATCTAAAATTTGCTTAAATTCATCACTAATAGTAATTCCTTTAAGTTGTAAACGTTCCTTCCATAACCATTTAGCATTCATAGCATCATAAAGATGATCTTTTAGTTGTCCATAATCATCTTGTAATGGTAAATCTTGAGTTAATAACCGCACACAAGTTACACCCAAAGCATATAAATCACTTGCTTGACAAGCAAACCCGGCCATTTGTTCCGTTGGTGCATAACCGAGGGTATAAATAGCTGTTGCTTGTCTAGCTAGACTAGTTTGAGTAACTTGTTTTGCACCACCAAAATCAATTAAGACCGGTTTTTTATCACTATCTCGACGAATAATGTTTTCTGGTTTAATATCGCGGTGAATCACATTGTGTTTGTGAACAAAATCTAACACTGGTAATAAATCAGTCAAAAGTTGACGAACTTCTATTTCACTATAAGCTTGATTTTGCAGTTCTTCTAGAAGAGTTTTACCAATTATAAATTCCTGGACTAAATATAAACTAGAACCTTGTTCAAAATAAGCCAAAAGTCGCGGAATTTGAGAGTGATTTTCTCCCAAATCATATAATCTAAAAGCTTCTTCTTTGAAAAATTTCGCAGCTTTAGCACGTTGTCCAGTTCCTTGCACTTGGGGAAAAAATTGCTTAATAACACAGGGTGCATTAAGTCTATCTACATCTTCAGCAGCGTAGGTTCTGCTAAAACCACCTTCACCTAATAATCTTAAAACCCGGTAACGGTTACGCAGCATTTCTCCAAAGTTACTTTCTTGACAACTTTGGCAAAATTTAGAGGTTTTGGGATTAAAGGGGTTAGAACAATTGGGATTTTGACAAATTTGCATAGAACTTGGGAAAATAGCATCCTGTAAAAGTAGTCCCCAATTTTATTAATTTGTCAAAACGATATTGATTGTTGTTAGAAAAAAATAGTCAAAATATAAATTAGTTTATGGGGGAAAGTGAAAAAATCTGAGTTGTGATTTACTTATAAATAACACTTTCGGCTAGAAAAATCTGTGCTGTTTGTTGCACAGATTCTAATTTTTTTCCCAGTCCATTTCCTGTAAGTTGGGTTAAGCAATAGCGCAATGGAACGCTCATGTTGGGTTTTATACTTCAACCCAACCTACAAATCAAAGCTTTTTCCAATTTGGACTAGGTATTGTAAGAACCAAAACTTTCTACAAATTTGGTATAGAGTGTCTATTTAATTAAGATCCCTGTGGGACTACCAGCAGGAGTATTTAAAGGTAGAAAAAATCAACATTTCAAAGATATTACTTAACCTATCGCTAAAGTCACCCTTGGCTATGGAACAACAATAAACACCAGTATTGGGAATTAAGTCATAGTTGAGTAAAGTGCTGTACTCATATATATTTCTTGTAAATTTCAGAAAATATATTGTATAATCTTCTCAGTCAAAAATATCTTTCTATAGTGTTAGTAAAAAAATATGTATCAACCAATTCTTAAATTTATTTTAACCCAAAATTATAAAAATCTCTCGTTATCTCAATCCGTAGAGTTAAAAAATCTTAATATTTTCATAGGAGCAAATGGTTCTGGAAAAAGTAATTTTATTAGTACATTAAAATTTTTAAAGGATTGTTTAACTAATGTTTCTGATGAAAGTCGTGGTATTACTAGTTTTGAAGAAGCAATTAGTAAAATTGGCAATGATAGAATATTAGATAATAGTGTTGCTAGTCCTGCGGTCATTAAATTTCAGTATGGCTTTTCAGAACAATTACAAGATACGAGTCAACTGAAAAATTCAGTTCTTGATCTTGATTTGTTTGTAGATAGGAAAAAACAGAAATTAACTATTCATCAAGAATCTTTATATAGTGGAGATAATTTAGTAAATCCAGATTTATCACCTTTTTATTATTATAAATTTAATGATCCAAAACTGCAAAGAATAGGTAAAGGTGTGATCTCAGTATATAATCAAGGTGAACAGAAATCAGGAACACATTTTGAAGTATTAGATAATATTCCTGCAAACATTCTAGGTTTAAATGTACTTCCAGAATTATTAGAAAATAGTCAAAATAAACTGATAACTACACCTGGGTATAAAATTAGGAGAGAGTTAATTGCATTTATTTCTCAATGGCAATTTTATAATGCGAATAATATGGATTTGCATCAAATTAGAAATTCAGAACCAAAAATAGGAGGAAATGATATTTATTTATCTACATCAGGAAATAATTTACCCTTAGTATTTGAGAATTTAACCCAGGAAAATATTGACTTTGAAGACAGCATTAATAATGCCATGAAGTCCATTTTACCTAAAACCCGTCGTCTGCGTTCTCTTCGTTCTGGGCGATTATCATTAACATTAGAATGGCATTTTGAAGATATTAAAGAACCATTTTATCTTACAGAAATGTCAGATGGAACGGTAAGAATGTTATGCTGGGCAACTATATTACATTCTCCTATTTTACCCTCTTTATTAGTTATTGATGAACCAGAATTAGGTTTGCACGTATCTTGGATGCCAATTTTAGCAGAATGGATTAAACAAGCTGCTAGAAAAACTCAAATTATTATCACTACTCATAGTCCTGATCTTTTAGATCATTTTACAGATTGCTTAGAAAATGTTTATTGTTTTTATTCTCAAGATAAGACGCATTTTTCCATGAAAACACTCTCTCATGAAATTTTAGATCAAAAACTAGAAGAAGGATGGCAATTAGGTGATTTATACCGTGTAGGAGATCCTACTGTGGGAGGATGGCCGTGGTAGTTTGGGTATTTGCAGGTGGTGGAGAAGCGGAGGTGAGAGGATTAATTCCTTTTTTAGAAAAGAATTTTCCCAGTTGTCAATTTGAACGGAAAACACCAGCAAGACTCAAACCAGGACCAAAACCTGGGAAGGTAACTGGTTATGGTAAAACAGGTAAGAGTTTAATTGAACAAATTACTCAAGAATTACCTATTGCTTTGCAATGTGATCCCAAAAAATGTGATTTAATTTTAGTTTTTGATGATTTAGATTGTCGAGATGTTAATTCTCAAAGAGAGAAGTTTATATCAGCAATATCTAAGATAACTGAATCTCATGATATTCCTCAATATATCGCTTTTGCTGCACCTGAATTAGAATCATGGATGATTGGGGATTGGGATAATACTATTGCTAAACATCCAGATTTTCGCGGTAGACATGAAAAAATGCGTTGGTGGTTAAGCACTCAGAAAAATATCTCGTTTGATGATCCTGAATCTTTTAGTAAATATGATCAAGATCGAGATTGTTGTCAAGATAAATTATCTCAGCTAATTGTTGATAGTAGCATTTTACTAGAACTAAACTTTGATATGCAATCAGTCCGATTTTCTAAAGGATTACATACACCTTTGTTATTACTAAAAATAGTCCCAGAAAATTTACAAAAAAAATGTCCTTTATTTCGTGAACTTTATAACTATTTACATGATTTTTGTAATACTAAGATGCAATAAAGGGTGGGGTTTCCCCGCCCCTACATTTAAACTTCACAAATTAACTCACCGGCTTTTTTAGTAAAACGACTGTTTTCTCGATAATCTACGCGACAGTCTATAACTGCTGGTACATCTTGAGCGAGCGCTTCTTTAAGCATGGGAACTAAATCTGTAGCAGATTCAACTCGATAACCTTTTAATCCCATACTTTCGGCAAATTTGACAAAATCAGGATTACCAAAATGTACGAAAGATGAGTTACCTTTACCAAATTGATTTTCTTGTTTCCACTCAATTAAACCATAGCCACCGTCATTAAAAATCAGAGTCACGAAGGGAGTTCCCACTCGCAAAGCTGTTTCTAATTCTTGACAATTCATCATAAAACCACCGTCACCGGTTGCAGCGACAACTTTACGATTTGGATAGACTAATTTTGCGGCCAATGCACCAGGAATAGCAATACCCATAGCCGCGAAACCATTAGAAATAATGCAAGTATTGGGACTATGACAATGATAATGTCTAGCAATCCACATTTTATGTGCGCCAACATCAGAAATCACAATATCATCGGGTCCCATAACTTGCCGCAAATCATAAATTAATTTTTGCGGTTTAATGGGAAATTGATCATCTTGGGCATATTCTTCATAATCAGCCCGAATATTAGGACGTAAGCTGATAGAATAGGGATTGGGTTTATTTTGTCTATCTGCTAATTTTAAGATCTCATTCAGGGAATCAGAAATATCTCCTACTACTTCCAATTGGGGAATATAACTACTGTCAATTTCTGAAGACGTTGCTGCAATATGGATAATAGGAATTGTCCCTTCAGGATTCCATTTTTTGGGAGAAAATTCAATTAAATCATAACCAATAGCTATGACTAAATCTGAATTATCAAAGCCGCAGGTGATAAAATCTCGTTGTTGTAATCCCACGGACCAAAGTGCTAAGGGATGGGTGTAGGGAATCACACCTTTACCCATAAAAGTATTCACAACAGGAATATTCATTTGGGTAGCAAATTGTGTTACTGCGTCGCTAGATTGGGCGCGAATTGCACCATTTCCTACTAAAATGATGGGATTAACTGCTTGGGAAATTACGGCAGATGCGGCGCGAATACTGGCAAAGGAAGCATAGGTTTTTTCACTATTATCCTTATTTAAAGGTTTGCCTTCTACGGGCATGGCGGCTATATTTTCCGGTAAATCAATGTGAACGGCACCGGGTTTTTCTGTTTGCGATCGCTTGAAGGCTTTTCTGACGACTTCTGGTGTAATACTTGGTCTAACAATCTGTTTATTCCACTTAGTAACGGGGGCAAACATAGCTACTAAATCCAAGTATTGATGAGATTCAATGTGCATTCTATCTGTTCCCACCTGGCCGGTAATTGCCACTAATGGCGCACCATCTAGATTAGCATCTGCCACTCCTGTCATTAAATTAGTTGCCCCAGGACCGAGAGTAGAAAGACAGACTCCGGCTTTTCCTGTTAACCTACCATAAACGTCGGCCATGAATGCTGCACCCTGTTCATGACGGGTAGTAATAAATTGAATTGATGATTTTTTTAAAGCTTCTAAAACGTGCAGATTTTCTTCTCCAGGAAGTCCAAAAACATATTGAACTCCTTCGTTTTCTAAACACTGTACTAACAATTCTGCGGTGTTCATAAGTTTGGTAATTGGTAATTGGTAATTGGTAATTGGTAATTGGTAATTGGTAATTGGTAATTGCTTAATTTTCTTCTTTTTTATCTGTTCCTCCTGAACTCCTGTACGGGCGAACCGCAGGAAAGCCCCTACTTCACCCAAACGGTCTTGATATTCACAAATTCATGAATACCTTGAATACTCAATTCTCTGCCATAACCAGAACGCTTGGTTCCCCCAAAAGGTAACCGAGGATCAGACTTAACCATGCTGTTAATAAATACTGCCCCGGCTTCAATTTCTTGAATTAGACGATTTTGTTCTTCTGTATTTGTTGTCCATGCACTTGCACCTAAACCAAAGGGAGTATCATTAGCTAATTTAATCGCAGTGTTGAGATCAGGAACTCGGAATAATAATGCCACAGGACCAAAAAATTCTGCTTGGGCAATTGGTGTATCTACGGGAACATCTATGATAATTGTTGGTGGGTAAAAGTTCCCCGACATTTCTGTTAAAGGATGTCCACCTGTGAGGATTTTACCGCCACTTTTGACGGCTTTTTTAACTTGTTGGTCTAATTCTTGGAGAATATTAGAAGTTGCTAAGGGTCCTAAATCTGTATCTAGGTCCATGGGATTGCCAATTTTCAGGGATTGGAATTTTTCTAACAGCAATTTTTGAAATTTATCAGCAACAGCCTCAGCAATAATAAAGCGTTTGGCCGCAATACAAGATTGTCCGTTATTCAACATTCTCGCTGTAACTGCGGTAGAAACTGCTGTTTCTAAATCAGCACTTTCTAAAACTATAAATGGGTCACTTCCCCCCAATTCTAAAACAGTTTTTTTGATTTGTTTCCCAGATGCAACAGCGAGGGATATCCCTGCTGGTTCACTACCTGTTAAAGTAGCGGCTTTAACTCGATCATCGGCCATTAAATCAGCAACTTGATCTGCACCGATTAATAATGTTTGAAATACACCACCAGGAAAACCAGCGCGATGAAAAATATCTTCAATTGCTAATGCACACTGTGGTACATTAGAAGCGTGTTTTAGTAGGGCTACATTGCCCGCCATCAGTGCTGGTGCTGCAAACCGGAAAACTTGCCAAAAAGGAAAATTCCAGGGCATGACGGCGAGAATCACCCCTAAAGGCTGATATTTTACAAAACTATGACTAGCATCGGTTTTGATGGTGACATCAGCCAGAAAACTGGCGGCATTTTCGCTGTAATAACGACAAACAAGGGCGCATTTTTCGACTTCAGCAATGGCAGCTTTTAATGGTTTACCCATTTCCAAAGTCATCAATTTCCCCAAATCTGCCTTTTCTTGGTCTAAAATAGTCGCTGCTTGTTCTAACCAGTGAGACCTCTCTAAAAAACTTGTTTGACGGTATTCTTGAAAAGCCTTTCCTGCTAAATCTAATTTAGCAGCAATTTCCATTTTTTGTAACGGCTCAAAAATTTTCAGTGTTTCCCCGGTGTAGGGGTTAATAGTAGCTATAGCCATTATCTGACCTCTGAATAAAAAATAGTGTCAATAATTCGTAATTTAATTATTCTCTATTCTTTGTTGCCTATCATTTATGATCTAACACATTCATAACTCATATTTTAGACATTTTGGCTGAAAAATATTCACAAGCTCAACAGCAAATTGACAGTTACATTGGTGGTAATTCTAAAGGAATACTCCCCAATAATCCTTTCCGAAAATCGGTGATCATTTGTCTAGCTGTACGTTCTATGTCTCCTTTGTAGCGATGTTCTGCTAAAGCTTGTAAATACGCTTCCCCTGTGTGGATAACAGAGTCAAGATCATATCGTGTTAGTAATGGATGGGGTGGTAAAAATTTTGGGTATGTTTCCTGAAGTTCATTAAGTATATCTACGAATGCAGCGGCGATGAGTTGGTTATCATAGGATGCTTCACCGATATCATCACAAATGGCTAATTTCACTCCTGCGGCTTGGCTATCGAGTCTAGCGGGGATGACACCCGGTGCATCTAATAATTCTAGCTGATCGGAAATTCTGACCCATCGTAGTTGACGGGTAACTCCGGGACGGGCGGCACTTTCTACCACTCGTTTACCTATGAGACGGTTAATTAGAGCGGATTTACCGACATTGGGAAAACCAATAACCACGGCGCGAACGGGACGGGGTAACATTCCCCGTTCTTGACGGCGTTTGTTAAGTTCTATACCTGCTGCTTGGGCGGCTTTGGCGATCGCTGTAATTCCCTGTCCATGTTGAGCATCGGTAAAATATGGAACTTCACTTTGATTTTTAAACCACTCTATCCAGCGCGATCGCACCTGTGGTAAAATCATATCTACTCGGTTAAGTACCAGTATGCGCGTTCTTGTTCCCACCCATTCATTCATTTGTGGGTGGTTTGTTGCTAGGGGAATACGAGCATCTCGTACTTCTAAAATCACATCTACCCGTTTTAGCTGTTCCTTGAGATTCTTTTCAGCTTTGGCGATGTGTCCGGGATACCATTGGATTAGATTTAATTTGTAGTTTTGTGTAATAGACATTTATTGTTAGTTGTTAATTGTTAGTTGTTCGTTGTGACTAATAACTTCCCATATTAGTTAGATTGATGTAAAATTAATCTGTTACCATCGGGGTCATAGGCGTAAATTTCTCTACCGTGGGAAGCTGTATAAATTATTCCTGGTGGGGGATAACCTAAAGATGTTAAGTAAGATATGGAGCTTTCTAAATTATTGACTTCTAAACACAAACTTAGGGGACTTTGGGAATTAGTGACAAATTCTGCTGCGTTAACTGGTTTGGGTTGAAAAATACCTAATTTTAAACCAGGGATTTCAAACTCAGCATAAATATGAGGGATGAGTTTTTTTGGTTCTTGTGCTAGTAATTGAGTATAGAAACTAAGGATACAATCAAAATTAACTGTGGCTATGGTGATGATTATACTATTATATTGCATATTTAGGATTTGCTGAAGAAATTCACAACTACAATCTAGAATATTATACCAGTTGTGTAAGTCCTGTTAATATGGTTGTGATCAATTAAAAGCGATTCTTGACTAAGTGAGATACAAGAAACCCATCCCCAACCCACACCTCCCCATGAGATTTTATCAGTCCCTATGATAAATTCTCACAAAAATTATCGTGGCATAATATCATCTAGACGCAGTTGTAAAGAAGGTAAAAGAGAAGATTTGATATATTCTCCTAAACGATATTGTTGCTGACTATAATCTTCGCCAATTAATTGACAAACTGTAAATGTCGGTTGCTTTCGTTTACCAATGAAAACCACTCCTCCCAAACCTCGATAATCAACAATCCAATATTCAGAAATTCCTAATAAAGCATATTCTTCAACTTTACGAGCATAATCTGTTTCCCAGTTAGTGCTGACAACTTCAACCACTAATTTAATTGATTGTCTTAAAGCAATAATTGGTTGATGTTCCCAAAAAGGTTCATGGTGCTGCAAAGTTTCATCTAATACTACAATATCAGGTCGTCGGGCTGTGGCTATTTCTGTAAAAGGACGGATAAGACAGGTACGAGGGATAAACCAGGGAAGTTGTGCATTGGTAATAGCAATACCCAGTTGAGTTGCTATTTTACCACCGACGGTTTCGTGGGGTCTTGTTGGTTCTGTGTCAATCAATTCTCCGTCTGCAAGTTCATAGCGGGGGTTGTTACTGTATTCAAGGATGAAATCTGCGAAAGTTAATAATTTTGTTAATGCTTGAACCATAACTCACTCCATCTTTATTGATTATGATTCGCTACCTTGTTACCAGGAAGAAAACAATCTTGTCAAAGTTTCAAGCGGTCACTAGTTGAGTTAAATGCTTGAGAATACGCAATACATCGTATAATTCATTGCCAGGATTACGCATTAAGAAACCTTTTGATAAAGAATAACGGGTAGGTTTTCCTTTGATTAATTTCACAAAAATAAACTCGCTACCTGTAGCAATCATTCCAAAACTGGGTTGATCATGATAGGGATTACCTAACATATATGATAAAATTTGCGCCAGTCCTTCTTCAATAGAAAATGAAGCTTTTTTTGACTCAATAATCATCACCCATAATTGATTTTTTAAAACTAAAATATCCATTCTCCCCTTAATAATTACATCTTCATCTGGTACAGCAATATCTATAGATTCTTCCGATTTTACATAAAAGGGAGATAGGTAAAAATCACCGATAAAAAGTATTGGGTCTACAATTGCCATTCTGACAACATCTTCTAGTAATGGTGGATAATTGAGAAGATTCAAATAACCAGCTTTTACTTTGTCTAAAAGTTGTTTATCTAAATCTGTAATTTCTGGTAATCCTGCTTGCCATTCCCAGAAAAATTGTCCATCTAAAACTAACTCAATGCCAAAATTATCAATTAAGTAGCGTAAATTAATATCTTTTGCTGGGAGTGTTTGTGTCATTATTTGGTTGATGATTGGTAATAGGAAGCAATCTTTAATATTTTATTTAGAACCGCTATAATCATCTAATGCTTGTTTTAATTCCTCTACTAGCTGGAAATATCATCATATACTTGGTATTATGGGAATTTATTGATCTCAATATTTACCGCTGGTGAAGGAAAAAGAATTTAAAAAAAGGCAAATATAGAAGAGAATTATGGGATATCCTGAGATCAATAGGACAGATATTCGCCAAATAAAGTAGAATGAAGCTGGCAGAAAGAGTAAGTAGGGTAACACCTTCCATCACCTTAGCCATTACAGCTAAAGCTAAGGCTATGAAGGATAAGGGTATAGATGTTTGTAGTTTTAGTGCTGGAGAACCGGATTTTGACACCCCAGCGCACATTAAAGCCGCAGCCTCAAAGGCTTTGGCTGAGGGTAAAACCAAATACGGTCCAGCCGCAGGAGAACCAAAGTTAAGGGAAGCGATCGCTCGCAAGCTAAAAAATGATAATGGTCTTAATTATAAGCCAGAAAATGTGATTGTCACCAATGGTGGTAAACATTCTCTTTACAATTTAATTGTAGCACTGATTGACCCCGGCGATGAGGTAATTATCCCCGCTCCATACTGGTTAAGTTACCCCGAAATGGTAACTTTAGTCGGTGGGAAGTCTGTGATTGTAGAAACAGACGCTTCTACAGGCTACAAAATCACCCCAGAACAACTGAAACAGGCAATTACCCCAAAAACTAAGTTATTTGTCCTTAACTCCCCTTCCAACCCCACGGGGATGGTATACACGGCGGCGGAAATTAAGGCTTTAGCACAGGTAATAGTTGATGCAGATATCTATGTGGTTTCTGACGAGATTTATGAGAAGATTCTCTATGACGGTGCAGAACATATCAGTATTGGTGCTTTAGGTGAAGAGATTTTTAACCGGACTTTAATTAGTAACGGTTTTGCTAAAGGTTACGCAATGACGGGTTGGCGCTTGGGTTACTTAGCCGGACCTGTAGAAATTATTAAGGCCGCTAGTACCATCCAAGGACATAGTACCTCAAATGTGTGTACTTTTGCTCAATATGGAGCGATCGCTGCTTTAGAGGGTTCTCAAGATTGCGTAGAGGAAATGCGTCAAGCTTTTGCTAAACGTCGTCAAGTCATGTTAGACAGACTCAACGCTATTCCTGGTTTGAGTACGGCTAAACCAGACGGTGCTTTTTACCTATTCCCAGACATCAGCAAAACCGGCTTAAAATCCCTGGAATTTTGTGACGCATTATTAGCAGAACATCAAGTTGCAGTTATTCCGGGTATAGCTTTCTGTGCTGATAATAACATTCGTCTTTCCTATGCTACGGATTTGGCGACCATTGAAAAGGGAATGGATAGATTAGAGAAATTCGTGCTTTCTCGTATCTAATTAAGTGATTATACAGAATTAATCTCAGGTTGCATAGGATAATTTATCTGACAAGACCGACGCTTTCAGAACAAAGAGAGGAGTTTGGGGAATGTATTAATCTTGATCTGCGGCTAATAATTCTGGATATTTGATTCTATGCAGCCTGATATTAACTTGGTAATAAACCCATTTCCTGTAAACCCTGATGAATTCGTTGTGCTTCTTCGGGGTTATGCAGTTCATGGAGAGAAATAGCATATTCAAAGGCTTCTAAACTAGCGGAAACATGACCAATTTTCAACAACACAACCCCCAAATTTTGATAAGCTTCTGCATAATCAGGATTGAGATTAATAGCATGATTATAGCAATCAATAGCCTGGGAAAATAATCCCATAGCTTTACATACCATCCCCAAGTTATAATAACCAATTACGAAATTAGGATCAATTTTGATAGCTGTTTCATAGGCAATTTTTGCTGCTGGTAAATCTCCCAGATTTTTTAATAAATTTCCTAAATTATTATATCCTCCTAATTTTAGAAGTGAATAAATAGGTAATTTTACCGCAGCTTGATAATGATGAATAGCGGAGGATATATCTTGTAGATGTGTATAAGCAATTCCCAAATGATAATGTAATTCATACAAGATATCATAATTTATATCTTGATTAAATTGATTAGTAATTAATTGATTTAACCCTCGATTTAACAAATCCATACCTTGATTAATTTTGTGATTATGCACATACAAAGCCCCCAATTTACTACAAACATAAGCGTCATGGGGATGATTTGCAAAAAATTCCTCCATTGCGGCTGCGGCTTTAGAATATTTATGCAGTGCATTAATCACAGATTTTTGATAACCAGTGTGGAGAATTGCTACCCCGGGTAAATAACCAACTTCCCAACATGGTTCTTGAGTTAAAATTGTCGTCACACTATCATCAATTAAAGCATGATAAGGGCGATCGAAATATATATTTGGATGATTACGAAATAGTCGAGAAACCAGAGAATAAGGTGATTGTGTAGAACCGACTTCTTGACGCACCAAATTAATGACAAGATATTCTTCCTTAAGAAGAACTGATTTAAGTAAAGGAATAATTTCCGACGTTAAAGTTTCATCAGCATCTAAAACCAAAATCCAATCACCCGTCACATATTTTAAAGCCTGATTTCGAGCCGAACTAAAATTATTATTCCAAGTAAAATAATAAACCTTAGCTCCAAATTGTTCAGCAATTTGAGGAGTTTTATCAGTTGAACCCGTATCAAGAACCACAATTTCATCAACAAAACCTTTTACACTTCCTAAACACCTTGGTAGAGTAGTTTCTTCATTTTTGACAATCATACACAGGCTAATTTTCATCTCTTAAAACCATGGTATTTACAAAGTTAACCAATAATACAAAACCAACCATAACCCAAGACAATTCACTTGTAAATTTTCCTTGTCTCTCTGGTTTGTATTTCTTAAAAAAGATATTTAAACAGGATGGAAATAATCATAAATATCTTGCGCTAACCGGGAACCAATTCCGGGAACTTCCGTTAATTGTGTAAATGTCGCTTGACGAATATAATCAATGGAGCGAAAATGAGCTAATAGTAACTTTTGTCTATGTTGTCCTAAACCGGGAATTTCATCTAAACGAGATCGTTTTAATTGATCACTTCTTTGTTGACGATGAAAACTCACAGCAAATCTATGGGCTTCGTCTCGTAATCTTCTTAATAATTGTACTCCTGGTTGTTCTGGGTTAGTTTTTAAAGGTTGAGATGAATTTGGTAAAAAGATTTCTTCTCGCTTTTTAGCCAAACTAATAACCTGCAAATCTCTTAATAAATTCATTTCTGTTAAAATACCCACAACAGCAGATAATTGACCTTTACCACCATCAATCATAATTAAATCAGGCCAGTCAGAATTACCTAATCTTGTTAATTGGGGATTTGCGATATAATTACGAAACCTTCTATGAATAACTTCGGCTAAACTAGCGAAATCATCTGAATGTCCAATTGTAATATTAGGGTTTTTAATTTTGTAATGTCGGTAATGTTGTTTGGCTGGTAAACCATCAATAAATACTACTTGAGAAGCGACGGTATTAGTACCTTGAATATGGGAAATATCATAACCTTCAATACGTTTTGGTAAATCTGGTAAATTGAGAATAGTAGCTAAATCTTGAGTTGCTTGTAGATTGCTATCTCCCAATTTCTGCATTCTTTGTAATTCATATTGGGCATTTTTTTCCACCATTTCAATTAATTCGGCTTTAGTTTGTCGCAAAGGGGCTAAAATTGTCACTTTTTTGCCTTTACGTTCTGTCAAAATATCGGACAGAATTTCACTATCTGGTAAATCATGTTGTACTAGAATTTCGCTAGGAATTTCTATATTTTCTGCTGTTTGGTAATGTTCTTCTAAAACTCGTTGTAAAATTTCTCCAGGTTCAGGGTGGGAGTCAGTAACAAAGGCCAACCGGCCAACTAATTGACCAGCGCGAATTTGAAATAGTTGAATATGGGCGTGTTGATTATCTGTGGCTAAAGCGATCGCATCTCGTGAGATTGTATCATTAGGTAAGGATACTTTTTGGTCTGCATTGAGGGATTTTAAAGCAACTATTTGATCACGGATTTTGGCCGCATTTTCAAAATCCAATTCCTCCGCAGCCCTTTGCATTTGTTCTGTTAAGATATTAATTAATTCCTGAGTTCTTCCTTGAAAAACCATCGCCACTTTCTGGACAATTTTCCTATATTCTTCTGGAGAAACTAATTTTTGACAAACTCCAGGACAACGACCTATATTATAATTTAAACAAGGACGATCTTTAAATAAGGGTTGTGGTCTTTGTCGCAGGGGGAAAATGCGTTTACATAAATGCACAATTTCCCGTAATAAACCGGAATCTGTATAAGGTCCGTAGTATTTATCTTTTTTATGTTTTGCTAATTGACGTTTACGAGTTATAAAAATACGCGGATATTCCTCTGACCAAGTAATACAAAGATAGGGATATTTTTTATCATCTTTGAGTAAAACATTAAAATATGGTTGATGTTGTTTAATTAAATTGGCTTCTAGTGCTAATGCTTCGGCTTCACTATCAGTGACGATAAATTCAATTTCTGTCACTAATTTGACCATCGTGTTGATACGTTCCGTTTTATTGCTGGAGTCGCGGAAATAGGAACGGACACGAGAACGCAATTTACGAGATTTACCTATATATATTAAGCGATCGCTGCTATCTTTCATTAAATAAACCCCCGGTTCTGGAGGAATTTCCCCTAGACGATTTTCTAGTTTTTCGGGATTTTTAACTAGTGGTAGTGTTTGCGAATTTATGGTCATAATTGTCATAAATTTAATTAATTTATGTAATTTTACACGACAAATATTAAGATTTTTTTAAAATGGCTCAGTTCATAGCATACTTCTAGACAAGTAAACACACTCCATAGAGGGATGCAAAAAAAGAGAAGTAGATTTACATTAATCCTGGTGTGTCGAATAACTGCTTTTTATGAGGTTTAGCTTCATGCTAGACCTTTTTCCTTATTTGAGAAAAAATCCCCAAAATATACCATTCTATATTACTTAGTTCTTTCTTTTGCACCCCATAACAGATTTTGTGAATATTGATATACATACTTTAGACTTTAGATAGATTAATATCAGCATCAATTAATGTATATTCAGTAGTTATAGTAAACAATTGGTATATATAGGCTTGGTAAACCACTAAGCCTTTCTTATTATTGTAACTTCTTACGCACCAAAAGCACAAATATCTTCTTTAATTCTACTTTAGGTAGTAGAAATATTTATGAAAATTGAGTAGTGTTAACTTTGATTAATGCCTGAAAAACGTGTATGGACTCTGAAAATAATTTCAGGGTCTTTTTTTATTTCTGATCAAGTAACAGGGAAACGGCTAAAAACACTATAGTTTCGTTAATTATCATATTTTGTCGGTTTTGTAAACATCTTACAGAATGATGAATAGGAATAACATCCGGTTTAAAGTAGTTATATATGGTAAACACCTGGTATATATAGAGGCTTGGCTAACACCCAAGCCTTTTTTATGTCTAATTTATTTAGTAAGATTTTATATACTTTACCCCTGTAGTATCAATATCTGTGGTGACAATGCTCTATCATTTTTAGGACAATTTGGACACACCCCATAGGAAGATGATCTATCAGCAGAGTAGGACTAAATTAATTAAGTACGTTGTTAAGCACAGCAATTATGGAGGTTTGGTTGAAAGCGCCAAACCTTTTTTTTCGTTGCAACTACATGAAGCTATATCAATATCAATTTTTTGAAGGTTTAACCAGAATCCCCAGGAAGAGGAGGTAGGGTAAAAGTTGAAAATTCCGTTTCAAACCCAAAAAATCTTACATGATGACCAGCTGAGGGTAATAAAATAGTTATAGGGCGGGCAAGATGCCCACCCCACAAGAGTTTGATCAAATATCAATATGTAAACATAAGTGTTTGGGCTGATTTCCTGAGAATTATTCCTATAGAGGAGAAAAAGTTAACCTGGGAAGAGTTGAGAAAAACGAAGGGAGTAGGGGACGAAGAGGAGGAGAGGGAGAAGGTGTTTCCCAAGCACCAAGGACTAAGGAATAGCACCACTAAGTATTTATTCATGAAAATAGGGTGTTTTAACTACAAAAAAGAGGTTAAAAACACAAAAAATCCTGAAATCTATATAAATTAATAGTTTCACCTATCCACTTCGGGCGACAACACCTTAGAATGATTCATTGAAAAGTCGAGTCAATGGGATTTACGGCGGTTTTGAGTGTAAATACTCTCCAGGAACGATTTTTGTATTTGTACAAGCAGAGATTTACGTAAAGATGCGAAAGGGTGCATCTTGAAAGAATATCTGGTAAAACTTTAGGAGTCTGATATGAACAAAGGCGAATTAATTGACGCAGTGGCGGAAAAAGCTAACGTTACCAAGAAACAGGCTGATGCTGTTTTAACTGCTGCCATAGAAACCATTGTGGAAGCGGTTTCTTCTGGTGATAAGGTTACATTAGTGGGATTTGGTTCTTTTGAATCACGGGAACGCAAAGCCCGTGAGGGACGTAACCCCAAAACGAACGAAAAAATGGAAATTCCCGCTACCAGAGTTCCCGCTTTCTCCGCTGGAAAACAGTTTAGAGAAAGGGTAGCACCCCCAAAAGAGTAAGTTTTGTTGTAGGGAGAGTATTTTTGATGCCACAACCAGCACACGGGGGAAATTTAGCCTGGGCGGCGGCGTTAGCTGACTGTTCCCCTGATGCTATTGTGGATTTTTCTGCCAGCATCAGCCCGTTTGGACCGCCCAGCAGCGTCCTTGCAGCCATTATGTCCCAACTGGGTAATCTCAGGCATTATCCTGACCCGGAATATAGTGAACTCAGACTGGCTCTGGGTCACTTTCATCAAATAGCTGCTGATTGGATTTTGCCAGGTAATGGTTCAGCAGAATTATTAACTCTGGTTGGTAGAGAATTAGCGCAATTAGCAGCAACTGTTATACTGACTCCGGCTTTTGGGGATTATTACCGCACTCTGGCGGCTTATAATGCTAAAGTGCTGGAGTTTCCTCTGGATTTGGGAACGGGGACAAAGGCTATACCTAAGCAGGAGAATTTTTCTCTGTTTCCAGATTTCAGATTTATAACCTCGGAATATGGGTTACTCCTGAATAATCCTCATAACCCGACGGGAAAGTTATTTTCACGGGACTCTATCCTACCGTATTTAAAACGGTTTGCTTTGGTGGTGGTGGATGAGGCTTTTATGGACTTTTTACCCCCTGATGAGGAACAAAGTCTGATTGAATTGGTGCAAGAATATGATAATTTGGTGATTTTACGATCGCTTACTAAATTCTACAGTCTAGCAGGTTTAAGATTAGGTTATGCTATCGCTCACCCCCAGCGTTTAGCAAAATGGCAATCATGGCGAGATCCCTGGCCTGTAAATATTTTAGCAGCCAAAGCAGCGATCGCGGCTCTTGAAGATAGAGAATTTCAAAATCGCACCTGGAAATGGCTACCAGATGCGAGAAATCAACTATTCCAAGGGTTAGCCTCAATTCCTGGTTTCACCCCCCTAGAAGGGGCTGCTAACTACCTATTGGTAGAATGTCAGCAGTCTACTTCCCAGTTACAAAAAAAATTACTTCAGCAACACCAGATTTTAATTCGTGATTGTTTAAGTTTTCAAGAGTTGGGTGATCGTTTTTTCCGCGTCGCTGTCCGTTCTGAATCTGATCACCAACGCTTATTAACAGCCCTGAAAAGATTGGACAATTAACTAATGACCAATATTGATTATGATATAGTTATTCTTGGTGACACTATTGCTGCATACCAAGCCGCTTTAAATGCTACTGGGTTAAATGCAAAAGTGGCTTTAATTGTCAGCGATAATTTTTCTCATAACTACTATTTTAATCATCAATATGTACTGAATGAAATTAGTAAAATTACTCAACAATATCGTAATTTAGAAAATCTAGGAATTGACGAAACAAATATTAACCTAAACACAATATCTCTTAACTGGAAAAAGGCTTTGTTTTATGCTATTTCTGTTTCAAAAAATCTTACTCAAATCAATTCCCTTGCTAATTTAGCAGCTCAAGGAGTTGATATTATTGTTGGTAATGGTCAATTTCAATCTTCTCCCTTGAGTTTGATAGTTAATGAAAGACGGTTGTATAGTCGGACTTACTTACTCGCTAATGGTTCACGTCCTTTAATTCCTAATATTCCTGGATTAGATACTATTGAATATCTGACTTTAACTAATATTTGGGATTATTTAGAAAAAACAACATTACCTAAAAATTGGGTAATTCTTGGTGGTATTCCCCAAAGTATAGAAATTGCCCAAGTTTTAGCCCAGTTTGGTTGTAATATTACCTTAATAGTTAAAAAATCGAGTATTGTTCCCCTTCTTGACCCAGAAATAAATCAATTACTAATAGCACAATTAGAAGTTAATGGTGTGCGTGTTTTAACACAAACAAAAGTAACCCAAGTTCGACATATAGATAATCAAAAATGGGTACAAGCAGGAAATCAAGCTATGGAAACTGATGAAATTTTCATTGCTACCGGACAACAACCAAACTTAGAATATCTCAACCTGTCCGCAGTGGGAATAAAATATCATCAACACCGCTTAGTTGTCAATGAAAAATTGCAAACGACAAATCATCGTATTTATGCTTGTGGTGATGTAATTGGTGGTTATAATATTCAGAATCTTAGTAGTTATGAGGCTAATATTGCCATAAAAAATGCTTTATTTTTTCCGAGAGTAAAAGTTAATTATCACTGTGTTCCTTGGGGAATCTATACTTATCCCAGGGTAGCACAAATTGGTTTAACGGAAATTCAAGCAAAAAGTCAATATTCTCAAAATCAAGTTTTAGTTTTCAAACAATATTTTAAAACAGCTACAAGCGCACAAGTTCAAGGACAAATTACAGGAATTTGTAAATTAATAGTTTTTAAAAATGGTAAAATATTGGGATGTTCTATTTTAGGAATAGCAGCAGCAGAATTAATTAATATAATTAGTTTAGCAATAACCCAAAATATTAAAATTCAGCATTTAGCAAAATTATCACCCATTTATCCCAGTTTATCAGAAATTCTCATCGAAACAGCACGAGAATGGCATAGACACAGAATTAATAAAAACCATGCTTTTCAAGAATTATTAGCAAGTTTCTTTAATTTTCGTCGTGATTGGAATTTATAAGCTGTTACAAAACTAAATTGTACAATCGTAATATGTATAAATCTTGTGGTGCGGGCATACTATGGCTAACGCCACGCTACGGGAACGACAAGCTCAGTACAAGTCCTGCCCGCTATTATTATTATTAATATAATTATAAGTATAAAAATTAGCTTTAATTATACAAATTCAATGCAGTACAGCTTACAGCAAGTAGCTTTGAGTGAGGTACACCTTGTGCGGGCAAGATGCCCGCACCACAAGAGTTTTATTATTACAGCACTACAAGAGTGTTATGAGGTACACCTTGTGCGGGCAAGATGCCCGCACCACAAGAGTTTTATTATTACAGCACTACAAGAGTGTTATGAGGTACACCTTGTGCGGGCAAGATGCCCGCACCACAAGAGTTTTATTATTACAGCACTACAAGAGTGTTATGAGGTACACCTTGTGCGGGCAAGATGCCCGCACCACAAGAGTTTTATTATTACAGCACTACAAGAGTGTTATGAGGTACACCTTGTGCGGGCAAGATGCCCGCACCACAAGAGTTTTATTATTAATATTTGTACTTCATAAGATCGGGAACTGCTGTATTTTTCAGCTTATTCTCTATTTTTATTTTTCCGTTGTCCTTTTTCTGTGAAAGAAACGCTACCAATTCCTTGTAAAATACCCCTCCCAACCAAACCTAAACTCCGGCCAATAACTTGGGTCAGCACGAAAACAATTCCAGTTCCTAAAAACCCTAATAATGATTGTAAACGTGGAGCAATAGCATCTCGAAATTCTAGCATTAATGTCACTCCTAGAGGAATACCAGAAAGTTCCGCTAATTCTTGGTTACGAGGAGCATAAATTGATATTTTAGCAATACCACGAGGTGCAAAAACAAATAACTCATAACGACTTTCAAAAATTTTTTGAGCTTCAGTTATATATTGATTTAATCTATATTTCCAAGATAAGTTATTTCTAAATCTTTCAATTTCTCTAGTAGAAATCATTTGTCTGTGATAAAAGTTTTGTTTGATTGTTTCAACGTCTGCTAAATAATTTAATAATGGTTGAATTACATTATTAGCTATATGAATCAATAAATTTTCTAAAATTAATAATGCTTGAGATTGAGCTTCTTTACTACCAAAGGGACAACAAGTATTATCAATATATAAATCTGTGAATAGTAGCAGATAAGATAAAAAATCCAAGAAAAAAGGGACTTTATTAATTATTTCTTTTTGTAAATCTGTGGTTTTATCTAATAAGAATTTAACTAGGTTTATCTCTTGTTTATCCAAACTAATACGGTAGTAATTACCAAAAAATTCTGTGATACTAAATTGCCATAAATCTAGTAAAATCTGCTCTTTTAAATTAAATATTTGATTTTTATTAAAATTAAAAGTCCGAATTTCATCCAACTGCTGAAAAAATTTCTGGAGGATAATATAAAGTAGTTCTCGCTTTTTATCTTCTTGGAGAATATCAATTTCTAAAGGTGTGTCCGTGATATTTTCTAAAGGAAATTTTAGTTTATTTAAACATAATGTTAATAATTCAGATTGCAATTGTTGAGAACTCACTACAGGTGGTATATTTATTAAAGGTTGTGTCTCGGATTTGATAATTACTTGATTAATAGGGTTTTCTGGTGGTAAATTCTGCCTTTTGTGTGGTAATTTTAATAAATTACTAATAAGCCAACGAGCCGCTAAAAGTTCCCGTCTTTGTCCTGCTAAAATTGCTTTATTTAATAGGGTTATTCCCGGTAATTTTAATTGTTCTGTAACTTGATATAAAGTATCATCAATATAGTTAATTCCCGAACTTTGTAAGTGATTTCGCAACTTACCTGGTAGGGAAGATGAGGTAAAATTAGACATTTTTCTATCTTCAAACCAATAATAACCCCCATTGGCTACCTGCTCAAGAATGGGGACTAATTGAGAAATTGAGACCCCTTTAGGACAATAGCCATTTATTCCTATCGCTTTGGCAGATATAATTAGTTCCGGTTGAGATGTGCTAGTTAGAAGTAATATAGGTATATAAGGATATAAAGTTTTTAGTTGTCTACAGAATTGCCACCCTAAATGCTCATTATTTAATGCTAAGATTATCAAGTGAATTTGCTGAGAATTAACGGCCAATATTTCCGCTATAACTTTTAAAGCAGAAGTATCTGAGGGAACATCTGCTATGACTTGTAAATTGGGAATAGTTTCCAATGTCACCTTTAGTCCTAAACGGAAAATTGGATCTGGATCAATTAATAACAATTGTAAAAGGCGATCGCTCATTGGCCATATAATATCAAAGTTGGCAAGATCTTTGGCGTGATTATTGTTCTCCTGAGAATTTGCGGGGAAAATTCCTGTAAATGTCCATCTCAAAGGGGTAAAAAGCTGCTAATCTGGATTTTCACCACTGTTGAGCCAGAAAATAAACAGTTATGACCATCACAATCATCCTCAACAACGACTCCATTTATAATTTGGATCTGTCACCTGCTTTAATGGTGATTGAACCATTACTCCAAGCAGGAAACATTTCCTCCCATGAACAGCAACTGCGTTTAGAAATTAATTATGAACGAGTTGCAAATGATCCAAGAGAACTATCGGAAATTCCAGAGGTCAGACTGTGGTTTGTCCGTCTCGATGCTAAATATCCGTGGTTGCCATTTTTACTAGACTGGAAAGCTGGAGAATTAGCTCGTTATGCGGCCATGTTAGTACCTCATCAGTTTAGCTCCAAAGAAGGTATCCAATATAACCCAGAAGCCTTAGAAATATTCTTGATGCAGAAGATATTTATTTTAAGTGATTGGTTGCACAAACAAGATATTGTTAGTCCATCTCGACTGAAATCTTTAGCACAAGTTCTGGGTTATGAATTAGATGATGCTTTCTTTGAGATGATTGAAAAAGGTAATTCTTAAAGACAAAATCAAAAAGACAAAATCAAAATCTCAAACTTTGCTCCTTTGCTATTTGGTGCGAAAGATAATTCCTACTCCCATTATGCAGCGCTGATAACACTTATTAGACATCTCTTTGATAAAATTGGTGGTTTGGGATTTTGAATCTCAAATCCCAAATCCAAAACCCATAATTGATAATATTCAACCTCCCCAAATTTTTTCTAATACTATTTGGGGTGAAATATCCGCTACTTTCCCAGTATGTGAGGTGATAGTCAAGACTTTTTCACTTGTGGGTAATAATTTTAATGATTCCGTAGAATTAAGCAAGGCAATTGTATATGTTTCTACTGCTACGCTTAGTTGGAGTAAGCTGTTTTCCACAGATAACATTAAACTAGCGCCGGCAATTATAGCAGTTAACTTGCCAATATCTTCGGGGGAAGTAACTTTAATATTGTCACAACTTTCTAGAAGTGATTTGACTAAAGGCTCATTATTGGCTTCTTTAATAACCACAATGGGTAAATCCGGTTGTTTTTGTTGACAAGCTTCAATAATTTGTCGCCAATTTTCTCCCGGATAAGTTGTATCTAAACTAGTTCCACCACCATTAATGAGGATAAAACCTGTTTCAGTTACTCCTAATCGTTTTTGTTCACCTTGCGCCCATTCAATATCTATTTTAGGTACATTTACAGATAATGTTGGACAATCAGTATCAATCTTTAAAGGTTTCAATAAGTCATGGTACATCCTGGCCACATATTGGGATAGATTTGGCGCAATTCGGTGAGTCAGAAAAACCGCACCTTGGCCTTGGTAGCCAATACGCATGGTAATTCCTGTTAACCACATCAAGAAACTTACAAACCAACTTTGTCCTACAATAATAGCAACATCATACTCTCGATCGCGTATCATACCAACGAAGTTACCCCAATCAGCTAGACTATTACGATCTTTATAATCAAAAGTTAATACATCGTGAACAGACTTGCTTACCCGGTAAGCAGCCTTTGACTTAGGTTCTACAACGACATCTATCTGTGAGTGAGGATAATAACGCTTCAGATCATCAAGAGTGGCAAAGAAAAGAATTTGGTTATCAATTGAACCAGGTACAAGAGCTACTACACGCATAATATTTATTAACGCTTATCATTTTATATTTTAGGAGAATATAGGTTAGGTATTGAGAATTAACTTGACATACTCACCGACCTAAAGTTCTGAATATTGATGGTGATCATAGCTCATAAATTACCTTTTGTTTTCATAAAAAGTCACAATTTTAAGCAAATACGGAGTATATCCTACAAATTGCCAGTGAATTGCCTCCCAAACCAACCCGAACCAATAGTTTGTAACTCAGCATAGGGATTTAAATGTTACACTGCTTCATTAACTCAACTGATTCCGAAACTTACTCACACTAATACTCAACAACACCACAGCAAAACCAAGTAATGCTAAAACATGAATCCATAGCACATCTAAACCAACCCCTTTGAGTAAAATACCCCGCACAATAGTAATATAATGACGAAGAGGATTTAGTAAAGATAGAACCTGGAAAAAAGTAGGCATAGCTTCAATAGGAGCAATTGCCCCAGATGTCTGCACAATTGGTAAATTAATAAAGAAAGATGTGAGTAATACTTGCTGTTGAGAACGGCAAATAGTCGCTAACATAATTCCTAAACTAATTCCCACAAATACATACATACTTGATAAGGAAATAAATAATAAAAAACTGCCCTGAAATGGTAAATTAAATACCACAGTTCCCAAGGTTAAAGCTAACATCACATCTCCCATGAGTAAAAAAACCAAAGGGACAATTTTTGATAACAATATTTGCCAATTGGCCGCTGGAGTCATTAACAATTGTTCCAAAGTTCCCGTATCTTTCTCGCGTACAACAGTGACTGCGGAAACTAATGTACCGATTAATGTTAACACTAAACCCATGACTCCCGGTACAAAAAACCAACTACTTATAAGTCCAGGATTGTAAAGAAATACGACTTGAGATGATACGGGAGGACTGCGTTTACCTGGTTCCAAACTCAGATTGTATTGTTGGACAATTTGATTCATGTAATTAGCAGCAATACCCGCTGTATTGGCATTTACCGCATCAATAAAAACTTGAATTTCTGCCGATTTCTGTGCTAATTTACGCGGAAACTCAGGAGGAATTATCACCCCTACATTTAACTTTCCTTTTTCTACTTGTTGACTTAAATCTTTTTCGCTATTGGGTACAGATTCTAAAGTAAAAATTCGATTGGAAGTCATGGCAGAAATTAGTTCTCGACTATCAGCAACATGAGCATAATCAATCACACCTAATTTCAAATTTTGGACATCAGGATTAAGTGCAAATCCATAAAGTAATAATTGGACTGTTGGAGGGACTATTAACAAAATAATTAATTGTTTATTGCGTAAAATTTGATTAATTTCTTTCCGCACTAATGCCCAAAATGGATGATCAAAGAATGGAAGAATAAATTTCATAAAACAGGTAATAGGTAATAGGTAATAGGTAATAGTCGAACAACTGACAACTGACTAATTACTAATTTGCATCTTACTTAAAATTCGACGGGAGACATTAAAAAATATCAAACCTAAAACTGTTAACATGAGAAAATCAAACCAAACCCCTGGCCAACCTGTACCACGCAGAAAAGCATCACGAGTAATATTAATATAATAACGAGCAGGAACTACATTAGTGACAAGTGACAGGGGAAAAGGAATATTGTTGAGAGGATAGATAAAACCAGACAATAATAAAGAGGTAATAAACCCGACTAAAGAAATAATTTGAACAGCGGAATTTTGGTTATTACTACGTACCCCAACTAGTAAACCAAACATCACACTATCTATCAGAAATATCAGAGTTCCTAATAATAAAGTGATTGGGTTATTAACTACGCTTAATTTAAAAATAATTCCCCCTAATCCTATCACAACTAATGCTTCAGTTATGGCAATTAATAGATAAGCCATACCTTTACCTAATAACAATTCTGTGGCACTAATACTAGAAGCATAAACTTGTAAAATTGTCGCTTTTTCTTTCTCTCTTACCATGGCAATTGCTGTTAGTAAAGATGGAAAAATCCACAGGATTACACCATATACTCCGGGAACAATATATAATGATTCTAATCTACCAGGATTAAACCATAAACGGATTCTAGCGGTAATTATTTTAGTAGCTGGTAAAAGTTTTTCTTCCTGCATAAAGAAATTAGTAACTCTTTGAATACTTCCTCTAATTACACGGGCATTATTAACATCTGTGGCATCAATTAAAACTTGCACTGTGGTAGGTTTATTAGCTTTAATATCTCGACTAAATTGGGAAGGAATAATTACCGCTACTTTAGCAATACCTCTATCAATAGCATCTCGCGCTGGGTCTCCTCCTGACCATTCTTTGGGAATAAATTGATTGGTAGCATATAATTTTTCAATATAGCTATTGCTTAGGTTTGTATGGTCAAAATCCTGGACAACTAAGGGAATATTTTGACTTTCTAATCTGGTAGCAAAACCGAAGATTAACAATGTCATGAATGGTAATAAAAATGCTAATGCTAATGTCAATTTATCACGTTTAAATTGAGATAATTCTTTAATACATTGGGAAATAATTCTTTTCATAATTTTGGAGATTAAAAATTGTAGGTTTGGTAAAACGAAGTAAAATCCAAAATTTTAGAAGTTGTGTTGGGAAATTGTGTTAGTTTACTTGTCAGCTATTTTCTACTTTTTGTACTCTTTGTACTATACCAATAAAGGCATCTTCTAGGGAGAAAGGAATAGGACGAAGAGATTCAATTATCAGGTTTGCGGATTTTAAAAGCTGTATTACTTGGGGAATTTCTATTTCTGGGTTGTCGAGAACAATATGTAAACTATTAGCAAAGATTGAAACTCTCCAAGCAGCAAATTTCTGTTTTAATAGTTGGGAAGCAGCCTGATTTTGATTAACAATTATTTCTATCAGTTGTCCTGGTTGGGAAGCTTTGATAAAACTGGGTGAACCTTCCGCAGCGATTTCTCCAGCTACCATAAAACTCATGCGGTTACATTGTTCTGCTTCTTCTAAATAATGGGTTGTAACTAAAATTGCTGTCCCATTTCGCGCAAAATCATTGATTAGTTTCCAAAATTGACGACGCGCTAAAGGGTCTACTCCTGATGTTGGTTCATCTAAAAATAAAATATCAGGTTCGTGCATGACTGAAGCACCAAAAGCAACTCTTTGTTTCCAACCTCCTGGTAATTGTCCCGTTAACATATTTTCCCTTCCTTCTAACCCGCAGGTAGATATTACCCAATCAATTTTTTCTCTTCTATGTTTGCGGGGAACGCTATAAACACCACTATAAAATTCTAGATTTTGCAGAATTGTTAAATCGTCATAAAGGGTGAATTTTTGACTCATATAACCAATACGTTTTCTTAATTCTGGACTTCGCAAATTTCCGGTTTCTCCACCTAAAGAAATTTCTCCACCACTAGGTTCTAATAATCCACATAACATTTTAATTGTGGTGGTTTTTCCTGCGCCATTTGCTCCTAAAAGTCCGAATATTTCCCCATAACGTACTTCAATATTCACACTTTTAACTGCTGGAAATTTACCAAATACACGGTTAAGATTATTTGCATAAATAGCAATTTGTGAAAATGGTAATTGGGAAGAAGTTTTTTCTCTATTGATATTCTCATTTATTTCTTTACTTTTATTTCCACCACGATAACGGGGAAATTCTAAAAATTTTGGTGCAGAACCCTGTTGTCGCAGACGAGTAACAAAGACATTTTCTAAAGTAGGTTCATTAGGTTCAATATGGGGATTATATGCTTTTAGTAGTTCATTGACTTGATTTTCCCCCATACTTATATCTTCGACTAAAACATCTAAGCGATCGCCGAAAGTTTGAATATCAACTATATTTGTATATGATATATTTGTGTCTAAATTCTGGAAAAGAATTTTCTCGCTGACTTCCAAATTTGTAGTTTTTACCTGCAAACGATGTAAACCTAAATTGGTTCTTAAAGCCGCTGGAGTGCCAATTTCATGAATTTGACCATTATACATTAAAGCCACAAGATGACAGCGTTCAGCCTCATCTAGATAGGGCGTAGCCACCACAATTGTCATCCCCTGGGCAGATAATTCTGCTAATACATCCCAAAATTCTCGTCGAGAAACTGGGTCAACTCCCGTAGTCGGTTCATCTAATAATAAAACCTGCGGTTGAGACACTAAAGCACAACATAAGGCCAGCTTTTGTTTCATACCTCCTGATAATTCACCAGCCAAACGATTGCCAAATTTTTCTAAACTCATTAATGTTAAATATTTATGGCTGCGTTCCCATAATAAATCATCATCAACTTGTCGCAACCCCCCCGCATAACGCAAATTTTCATCAATACTTAAATCCAAATATAGAGAAAATTGTTGTGTTAAATATCCCGTCATTAACCGCGAATTTCGTGCGGGTTGACCAAATACTAAAACTTCCCCCGCAGTCCCTTCCATTACACCACCTAAAATGTGAAATGTCGTAGTTTTACCCGCACCGTCAGGACCAATTAAACCAAACATTTCCCCCTTGTTAACAGTGAAATTAATTCCTTTAATTGCGGCTAATTTACCATAATGTTTATGTAAATTACTAACTTTAATAGCTTCTGTTTGCTTAGTGATTGGTAATTGATAATTAGTCATTCTTAACTCCCCCCATGACTTATGCAGAAAATATTTTAAACTTTCATTTCTTTTCCTGTAACTTAATTTCCGCATCTGCTGGCATACCAATTTTAGCACAGGGTAAATCTGATTCTTTGTAAGGATTGTCAGGATTAAAACAGCCTTGAGGATTTTCGACTTGAATGCGAACTCCTATTACTTGTCGCACGCGATCTTTTTGAAAGTAAATATTTTCTGGAGTAAAAGAGGCTTGAGGGTCAATAGCAATAACTTTACCATTGAGGGGTTTTTCTGGTGCAGAATCAAGGAAGATTTTAGTAGTTTGTCCTAATCGTACTTTACCAATATCACCTTCAGGAATAAAACCCCGTAGATATATATTTTGGGGATCAACTATTGTTAAAATTTTAGTCTGATTACTAACTATTGCACCCGGTTCAACACTGCGAGCAGTTATAACTCCATCTAAAGGACTAATCACATTCAAATCTCTTTGAGAATCTTCTATTTGAGTGAGGATTTGCTGTTTTGATGCTAAGGCATCTTTGACTTTACCATGAGCGGATCTAACTTTAGCCTGAGCAGATTGTATTTGAGCAAAAATCTGGTCTTTTTTTCTGTTTAATGCTGTTAACTGGGCGTTGCGAATATCAGGATTTAAGCCTGTAGTTTTTGTTTGGATTAATGCCCCTTGAACTGCACTTAATTGTTCTTTTGCTGCATTTACGGCCGCTTGTCTGGCTTCTAGAGTAGCCATGGCTGTATCTAATGTAGTTTGTGATTGATCAAATTGTTGGCGATTAATAGCACCTTCTTCGATAAGCTGTTTATAGCGATCGCTGTTCATTCTCGCTAATTTTACTTCTGCTGCTGCTTGTTTTGCCTGAGCTTGTACTTGTATTAATTGAGCTTTAGCCGCTGATACATTAGCTTTTGCCTGTTCAATTCGTCCAATCGTATCCCCTTGAGATTGCTGTAAATTTAGCTTTGCTTCGCTAATTTGACTATCAATTTGCTCAAACTCACTGCGGACTCTATTCAAATCTGCCATTACCTGTTGTTCATCAGATTGTGCAGATATTATCCGTGCTTCCGTCCCTCGTAATTGTTCTCGTAACAATTGGTCGTTACTATCATCTAACTTAATTAATACTTGTCCTTTTTTGACATAAGCCCCTTCTCGCACTTTAATTGACTCAATTCTACCAGAACGCTTAATCCCAATTTCAGTTTCATAACCTTCAATTCTGCCAGTTAGTTTAAGTATATTTGCTGACAATTTTGGATTATTTCGCCACAGTACATAACCAATACCACTCCCGACCACCAGTAACCCTAAAAACAAAGGAATTAGTTTTTTACCCTTTTGCTGTTGAGATGGTGGTATAGAAATATTAGTAAAATCCTCTGGAGGTGTTGGCGCAATTTGAGACATAGTAGCAGCCTAAATGATTAATCTGTTTTCATATCTAAAATCTAGACTAGACCGTCTAGTATGATATAGCAAGAAGTATGCAAAAAATTACTTTTATCCGACTGGACAAAGTTTTTACCCCACTTTAGTTAACTTTGGATTATTAGCCTGAAAATTGACTTCCAGTGGGCTGGGGAGGCTAATTTAAAATGGTAGACTTGTTGTATAATTTGGGCAAATGCCTATTTTCCATTTCCATATTATTTGCAACTATTTGTGGTTCTTAATCATTTTTTTATTTCCTCTGTTTTATTTCTTGGCGAAAAGGGGTATAATGTTCCTGTCAAGATCACGGATAAATGTGTAATACTAAGGAAAAACCATGACTACTAACAACCTTCCTGATCCTATTGTTACTAATCCTATCTTAAACGTAGTTGTCAATATTAATGCACCAGATACCACCCTGAATTTAAGTAATTACTTTGATGATCCTTTGACAACAGGGAAAGTTGCTCGTTTTAACTTAGCCAATACATCAACGGGAACCATTGGCAACGGCATCATTAATGTTGTACTATTTGACCAAACTGGAACTGGCGCACCCTTGACTGTGCAAAATTTCCAAAGTTATGTTAATACTGGCAGTTATACTAATTCTTTTATTCACCGTTCTATTCCCAGTTTTATCGTCCAAGGTGGGGGGTATACTTATAATAATTCCACATTAACAACGATTCCATCTAATGCGCCTGTACAGAATGAGTTTAGTACACAACGCTCAAATTTGCGGGGAACGATCGCTATGGCAAAATTAGGTAATAATCCTAATAGTGCCACAAATCAATGGTTTTTTAACCTAGCGGATAATTCCAGCAATCTCAATAATCAAAATGGTGGTTTTACAGTTTTTGGTCAAGCTCTTGGTGCTAGTGATTTAACCACAATAGATGCGATCGCTGCCGTTAGGACTTATAATGCTGGTGGAGCGTTTACTAATCTTCCCCTGACGCAAGCTGCAATTAGTGATACAAATTTTATTCGTTTCAGTAGTATTACAATTACTCAAGAAGATGAACTGAGATTTTCTATAGTTAACAACTCCAAACCTACCTTAGTCACTCCCAGTATTAGTAATAAACAACTGTTTCTGGATTATCTTCCTAACCAAACCGGTAGTTCACAGATTACAGTTCGGGCTACAAATCTATTTGGTGAGTTTATAGATTATCAGTTTACTGCCACAGTTTTACCAACAATTACCCTAGCTTTATCTCCTACTAGCGTCTCTGAAGACGGGACAAATAACCTTATTTACACCTTTAGTCGCAATGGTGACTTAAGTGCCGCCCTCACAGCCAACTATAACGTTGCTGGTACAGCTACCTTCAATACAGATTATACCAGAATAGGTACAGGAAATTTTACTGCTACATCGGGAACTATTACCTTTGCGGCTGGTGCAAGTACAGCTACTTTAACTATTGACCCTACAGCGGATACAATCGTTGAAAATGATGAAACTGTAGCCCTAACCTTAGCTGCGGGAACAGGTTACACCATTGGCACAACTACAGCCGTCACGGGAACTATCGTTAATGATGATGTACCTGTGATTAACCTCAGTGCTAATCAAACCATTGTTGAAGGTAACACCAACCCTCAAAACGTCACTTACACTGTTACTCTCTCCAGATCCGATACCAGAGTTATTACAGTCAACTATACCACTGTTAACGGTACAGCTACAGCGGGTTTAGACTATACCACCACCACAGGGACTTTGACTTTTAATAGCGGTGTTACCAGTCAATCAATTAACATACCCATTCTGAATGATTCTATAAATGAAGTAAATGAAACTTTTACCCTCACCCTTACATCTCCCACAAATGCCAACTTGGGGACTCGAACCAGCGTCACTACAACTATCAGCGATACTCTCACAGCCTCTGTCACCACTACCTTACCGACCAACGTTGAAAACCTCACCTTAACAGGAACAACGGCTATAAATGGTACGGGTAATGCAGGTAATAACATCCTCCAAGGTAATAGTGGCAATAACATCCTGTCAGGACTCAATGGTAATGATACACTTTGGGGAGGAGTTGGTAATGATACACTTTGGGGAGGAGTTGGTAATGATACCCTGACTGGAGGAGATGGTAATGATAAATATCTATTTCAAAGCAGTGGTGTCTTTAGTAGTGCTTTAGGTACTGACTATATTACCCAGTTTGAAGCTGGACAAGATCAGATTGTATTAAGTAAAACCACATTTTCCGCCATTACTAATGCTGTGGGGCAAGCTTTCACTGGCTTTGCCGTTGTCCCCAATAATGCCTCAGTAGATGCTAGTAATGCTCCTATTGTCTTTAGTCAAGGGACTCGAAGTATATTCTATAACCGAAATGGCAACCTGATCAGTTCAACGGAAGTGTTTAAGTTTGCTGATTTAGGTAATTCAGGGATCACCCTCAGTAGTAGCGATTTCATTTTGGTTAGCTAGTTTATAAATATGGGATACACAACTAACGTAGTTAAACCTTGGTCAAACAGTGTCAATTGCTGATAGTTCGCTCTCTGATTGACCTGACTCGTAAAATTACCTTATTTGTTCTAGAGTCTGGGGCTTATCCTTGCCCGTTATCGCTTCGGTTTCCATCAAGGAATCCCGAAACTTCTGACTTCTTTCTAACAAGATTTTCTTCACATCGGAATGTTTCATGTATCGAGTGATTTCAACATCACTCATTCTTGCTAGAATATTGTCAGCAGCATTAGTATCTGAGTGCATTACGACCCCATCATGTCCGGTAAACTTGTCACCATTTCTACTACCCGTTAAGGTAGCAAATCTGGAGTCAAGTTGTGACGTATATGCACTATTAACACTAACAACCGTGCAACCTACACGGGTTGAAACTTGTTTGAGAGCATCCGCAACTACCCCCTTGCACCATGAAGAAACATTTCTCTTCATGCGTTTTCGCAAGGGCTTTTTGCTTTTTATTGCTTCCGTCAGATCTTCAAAAGCTACCTTGATTGCATCAGTCATCAAGTGATATGTAGCCGTAAAAACTATTGTTTGAATCCTACCTTGAAATGATGTTTCTCGGTTGTTCCACTTGATTTTACCGAGGTTATTCCGTCTGATTCTATCAGCTTTGGCACTGTTCCCTTTGGCAATAGACTTGTCAAAAACTGATTTGATTTTGTTGCGTTTAACTTGTTTCGCTGTTCTGTAATCAGTTTCTTCTGTTTGGATTTTACCGAAATTATTACCCAAAAATCTAGCACCATCGTTAGATGATGTAGCATAAACTTCTGTATAACCTCTGTCACAGCCAATTATTTTACCTTTGGTCTTTTTTTCGGCTTTTTGAATATCGGTTGTGTAATGTATTTCCCATCTACCATTACGTTTGATTAGCCTTAACTGACATTTTACTTCTGTCGCTAAAGTCGTTGGCAACTTCAGATTTTTACCCTTTGTGAGTCCACCAAAACGCAGCCATACCACGCCTTTATTATCTAATTTAGTATCAAAAGCCTTGACAATAATTTGGTTACAAACTTTTGTGTTACCTCGATACCAGAACTTTCTAACTAAGGTGCAAAGCTTGGGGTGTTTCAACCATTCACGACTTTCTAATGTAAGTTGTAAAACCCCTTTTTTAGACTGAAAGGATTGGAACGATTGACCTAGGGATTTCATCACTTTTTCGATGCAAGCAGCCTGAACCAAATGGATATTATCAATTACATCATAAAGGGTTGAATCCCATAACTTAGCAGGTAATTGGTATTTGTCTTTAGATGTGCGTAGCTGTTTGTCTATTTCAAATTTAGAAATACCCCAAGCCTTTAACGAGCCGAACTCATTCCACAAGTCAGAGCGTAGTTGTCCTAAACGCAAAGCAATTAAATCAAGTTGGTTAGATTTCCACGTATTTAGTTTTTTAGTCCCTAAAATGGCGATTCTCGTAACGGTTAACTGATTTTTAACTTTGAGTTTCATGGTCTAGACTCAGTACGTCTCTTGTTATTATACTTCTATTGAATCACATTGGCTACTATTTGGCTCATAAATATTTTGTTTTTCGGCTATTTTTTCCTTGTCAGCCCCCACAAGCGATTGTCTTGGAGTGATAGCTGAATTGTTTATAAACTTGTTCTGGGGTTAGGTATTTTATCTTGCGTTTAAATGCGATTAACCCAATTATACTACGTTATTCTGAGATTAAATGACCAGACCATGAATCATCTATTGAATAGTTGAATATAATAAGTCTTGATTAATTCCTCTACTCCCGCTACAGGGAAAATACTGGCATTCAACAGATATTTAATTAATCAATATTCTTCTTAAAGAGTCATATCATCTGATAAAATCAGAATAAATCAATAAAAGGTGGCGCTTATGGCAACCCTACTCAGTGAAATTAAATCACAGACTGGACTGGTAATCTCCTGGGAAGCCTTACCCGATGATTTTCAGTTAGAGGACGAACCAGTGGAAAATACAGGACAACCACTTTTAGCGGGGGCTTTGCGTGAAAGTTTAGAAATCAGTGGATTTATACAACCACAGATGTTAATTGCCGCCAATTTTGGGCTATGTGCCACATTAAATGGGCAATTTGTGGCTAAAGCACCAGATTGGGTATACATACCTTCAGTGAAAGAGATATTACCAGAAAGGAAAAGTTATACACCCAACTTAGAAGGGGATATACCGACTATAGTAATAGAGTTTTTATCAGATCAAGACGGTGGGGAATATTCAGTTAAACGTATCTATCCACCGGGAAAATGGTTTTTTTATGAACAAATTTTACAAATCACCACTTATATAATTTTTGAGCCAGAGGGGGGATTATTAGAATATTATCAATTGGAAAATGGACGTTATGAATTAAAGCAACCAGATGAGAATGGTCGTCATTGGGTTGATACCATGGGACTATTTTTAGGAACATGGAGAGGTGCAAAGGAAGGTCGTACTGGCTATTGGTTGCGCTGGTGGGATAAAACAGGTAATTTGTTACCTTGGGCTGTAGAACTGATTGAACAGGAACGTCAACGGGCTGAACAGGAACGTCAACGAGCAGAACAGGAACGTCAACGGGCTGAACAGGAACACCAACGGGCTGAACAGGAACGTCAACGGGCTGAACAGGAACACCAACGGGCTGAACAAGAACGTCAGGAAAAAGAACGGCTAATAGCTTATTTGCGATCTCAGGGGATTGATCCTAATAACGTAAGTTGCTAAGTAGGTTGGCGTTAGAAATTGTTGTTATGACAAGGGAACAGGGAACTCTTAACTGGGAACAGAAAAGAGGTTTCCGGCAACTTTACTTTTCGTTACTTATGTTGGTTTTTTTCCGTTCACCTATTTAGTTAGGCACAACGTCAGAATCAGGATGTCCAGGATTAAAGGATAAACAGGATGAAAACGGGATTTTATCACCAATTACCAATTACCAATTACCCATTACCCATTACCTAAATTTTTTTAATTAATATATAGAAGCCAAAAACTGTAGCCAAAATATTTGGTAGCCACATTACATAAATTGAGATATTTTCTGATATAATCAAAGCATGAATAATCGCCTCAAATATTTTTATTAACCAGACAATTACTAAAGTAATTGTCAAACTATTATATTTAATTCTTGGTTGTAAATTAATTCCTATACCTGCACCCAAGAAAGCCAATACAGCACAGGAAGATGGTAGGGTAAATCTTTTTTGAAAATTAACTTGTAATTTGATTATATTCGGAATATCCCCGGCTTTTTTCGCAACTAACAATCGTTGATAAATTTGTAATATATTCATTTCTCTGTCATCTAATTTTTCCCTATCGAGTTGAAATTGTGAAGATATATGAGAAAGATCAAGAGGAATTTTATCAAATTTAATTCCCTGACCATAAGAACCATCTGGATTAATTATACTCTTGATACCGTCATAGAAATACCAATATTTTTCTCTTTGATTCCATTCAGCAAATTTAGATTTTATAATTACCTTTAATCCTTGGTTATCTCTAATTAATAAGGTAACTTCTTTCATTTTTCCATTGCTAAATCTTTCCGCGTAAAAGAAGTATTTAAGATAATTATTTTCATCTGATATTTGTTCATGATTCCTGTTAGCTAATTCCTTATAAACAATGTCATTATTTTTAATATCCCATCTATTTATATTCATCGCTTTTTCTAAAGTAATAGCAGCTTGATAGTTAGAGACAGGAACAATAAATTCATTAACAATAAATAGGATTAATGAGAGAATAAGACTGAGATTAATAGCTGGATATATTAACTTATATAAACTTATTCCACAACTTTGTAAAGCAATAATTTCCCTGGTACTTGATAATTTATCATAAACGAATATTGTGGTCATTAAAATAGCAATTGGTACAGCAAAAACAATAAATTCAGGTAGTTTAAGAATGTGTAAATATATTAAAGTACCCAAAGATATTTGTTCCGTCAGGAGAAAACTACATTGCTCGAATGATATACCAATTGATTCCGCAACAACAGTAACAATAACAATGGTAAATAGTAAAATCGGGATAATTTCTGAGATTAAATAGTGATCTAGTAATGATATGTCAGGAAAAATATTTATTTTTTTCATTTATCATTTTGCAGGTTATGTAGTTACAGCAGTTGACGATATTTTGATATACAGATATTAGTGATAAAAATTTTGTGGTGCGCTTATTAATCTTATTTTTGTTTTTCGCAAACTTGGTTGAAGTTATTTTTGGAAATGTTGGGTTTCGCTGTCGCTCTACCCAACCTACGACTTTAACTTCTGATAAAAGCAACTGCTTGATTATATGCTGCTTCAACCTCTGCATTGCAAACTTGAACCACAGAACCAAAAGGGTTTAAAAAATTTCTTGCTAGGGAAGTACACTGCGTAGCTAAATCCCTCCTTGCGGCTGTAATATCATTAATGGTTGTACTCTTAGTAATGGTTTGTGTATAATTTAATGAGGGAACACTAACAGTCAAAGTTTGAGGGGTAGTACCTCCACCTCCACTATTAGTACCTCCACTATTAGTACCTCCACTATTAGTACCTCCACCTCCACTAGAAGTATTACTTGATGTACCTCCACCACAGGAGGTAATCATTAAACCAGTGAGTAGAAATGCAAAAAGCCTGTGGGTTGAAAAGATTCTTAACATAAAGTAGTTATTACACCTAGATTTACTTATTTCATTGTAAATCTAGAAATCTCAACTCCTGTGTAAGTAATAACTATCTTTTGTTTATTTTATGATTAACTTATGGGAAAATAAATAACGTTGTCGGTATTTGTGCATTCGTTTTAGACAATTTAGACAGATAAGATACCCGTTTTGCACAAGTTTCATTCAAAAATGACCTGCAAACTACAGTAGTTACTGATATTCACAAAATACAGATATTAATTTTATTGAAAAGTCCAAATTTATTACCGACGAATACAAGTTTTAATTAATTCCTCCACTCCTGACACAGGGAAAATGCTGACATTTAATTGTTGAGATACTTCTTCAACCGTCATATCATCTAGAAATACTAGTTCCCCGTGTTTAAGCATAACACTAGGTAATAAAATTCCCTCTCCTAAATCTTGTCCTTTGAGGTTTAAAAGTAAATCATGTCCTGTTAATAAACCAGTCACACTGATACTTTGACCCCAATAATCACTACACAAAGCTTGCATATTTACCTCTAAACCCTCCACAGTGTTTAATTGCTGTAATAGTGGTTTAAATGCTGTTTCCACCGCATTACCGACGACCCAAGTTAATCTACGTCGGTGTGTAATTTTCGGTGGTAATAGTATTTTTGCAGTTTGGGTAAATTGTTTAATAAATAAGCGAATTGAACCCACACCATTATCAATTTGGGGGTACTCTTCATATTCAGCTTCCGTAGGTAATTCTTCCCCCGCAATTAAAAACCATTCATCAGCTAACCATACCACACTAGAGGCATATTTTTGGCGAAATTCCGCAGCTAGTAATTTAACTTGACAAATTACCTCCCTCGCTTTTTCCCGCGTTACAGGGATTAATTCATCTTCTTGGGGACGAAACCGCGTTAAACCCACGGGAACAACTGCTACTGATGCTACTGTTGGTAATTCTCCAGTATAAAAAGATGTGAGGTCTTTTAAAGTCCTTTCGAGATGTTCACTGTCATTTATACCCGGACAAACAACGACTTGGGCATGAATTTGTAATCTTCGTTCTTGAAACCAGCGAATTTGTGATAAAATTTCACCAGCGCGGTGATTTTTTAAAAGTTTAATTCTTACCTCTGGTTCTGTGGAATGTACAGAAACATATAGAGGTGATAATCGCATTTGTTCAATTCTTTGCCATTCTTTAGCGGTTAAATTCGTTAAAGTCAGATAAGAACCATAGAGAAAGCTTAATCTATAATCATCATCTTTTAAATACAAGCTGGTGCGTTTACCCGGTGGTTGTTGATCAATAAAGCAAAAAGGACAACGGTTATTACACTGAATTAAACTATCAAATAAAGCTGTGGCAAATTCTACACCTAAATCATCATCATAATCTTTTTCAATTTCTACATGATGGGTTTTCCCTGTCGTATCTAAAACTTCTAATTCTAGAATTTCCTCAGCACATAAAAACTGATAATCAATTAAATCACGGGGTTTTATGCCATTAATACTAACAATCATATCACCAACCTCAAAGCCAATTTCGTCAGCAATTGAGTCAGGAAGCACCTTAGTAATTTTAGCAGGTTGAATAGTAGTCATGAGTCAGTGGTCAGTGGTCAGTGGTCAGTTGTCAGTTGTCAATTGACTAAATCTATATTATTCTAATAGTAGGGGAGTAGGAATTAATTTAAGACAAGTAAAATCTAAAATTTAATACCCAATTCCCAACTACCGTAAATATTCTAACAGAGTTATCCCGGCCAACCTGTGGCAATAGCTAATAAGATGGAAATACCAAAAGCCAATCTATACCAAACAAAAACCAAGGTATTTTTAGTTTGTAAGTATTTGATTAAAAAGGCAATTGATAAATAAGAGAAAATAAAGGTAGAAATGATACCAACAATCAACAAAATCACAATATTATCTGGTAACTCATGAGCTTGGAACATTTTGAAGATTTTCAAACTTTTGTACAAAGTCGCAATTGTCAAAGTTGGAAATCCTAATAAAAATGAAAATTTCGCTGCTGCTTCCCTTTTTAACCCTAAAAATAAGCTTGTGGTTAAGGTTGAACCAGAACGGGAAACTCCCGGAACTAAAGCTAAAGTTTGTCCCAACCCTACCAAAATACCATCTCGAATCTCCAAAGCATCAAAACCCCGTTTCCGAGTCCCAATTTTTTCGGCTAAACCCAGTAAAAATGCCATAATAATTGACATGATCGCAATAATTAAGGAACTTTCTGGAATTACATCTTTGAAAACAAAACCAATTGTTAAAGCTGGAATTGTCCCCGCAGCAATTCCCACAACAATTTTCCAATCTTCCCTTTCCCAGTCTTTATTTTTAAAAGCTTTAATTGCACCTTTAACTAAACTAGAAATCACAGACCAAAAATACCATAAAATGGCAATTACACTACCAAATTGAATAGCATCAACAAAATCTTTATCACCAAGTTCTTTCCAACCAAATACTTTTGTAAAAATTATTAAATGTGCTGTACTACTAATTGGTAAAAACTCTGTAATTCCCTGGACAATACCTAGAATAAATGCCTGTATGATTCCTTGAACTAAATCAACTTGACTACTGACTGCTTCACTAGGTGATGTTATTTGTGATATTTGTAGCAAAATTATATTTATACTACTTGTTTCTAAGATTGTTGTCATTAACCAGACTCCTAAAATCAATGCGTAATTCTAGCAAATTATCCAACTTTACTCGGTTGTAGTCAGTCTTGTTAGACAAAATCTGATCAGAAAGGTAGATTGAGTTAACAGCAGAAAACCCAAGATCATAAATCCCCATGTTTAAATATCCAACGTAACGCATCATTATTATTAAATAATTTTCATAAAACAAATTCATAGTTGCTGAGATTTATTTTGGAAATAATAATCTTAGTAATTCAAAACTCTATATATATGGACGCACTATTTTCCACCAATAACATCATCATACCCGAAACTCGAAACACTGTCAAGCCCTCCGGCTGAAATTACCGAAACTCGTGAAATTATTGACAAAATTCTCAATAATCATGAGAATAGACTCCTGTTTATTGAGAAAAATCTTTTTTCCTAAAGTCTCATATAAATAACTTATATCCCTAGAACAAAATATCCAAGTTATTTAATCAATCTTGTATTTCCAGAAGTTGTGGTTAATATTTTCCCTACTGCGGAGATTTATTTTGGAAATAATAATCTTAGTAATTCAAAACTCTATATATATGGACGCAGCATTTCCCACCAATAACATCATCATACCCGAAACTCAAAACACTGTCAAGCCCCCCGGCTGAAATTACCAAAACTCGTGAAATTATTGACAAAATTCTCAATAATCATGAGAATAGACCCCTGTTTATTGAGAAAAATCTTTTTTCCCAAAATCCTATAGAAATAACTTATATCCCTATAACAAAATATCCAAGTTATTTAATCAATCTTGTATTTCCAGAAGTTGTGGTTAATATTTTCCCTACTGCGGAGATTTATTTTGGAAATAATAATCTTAGTAATTCAAAACTCTATATATATGGACGCAGCATTTCCCACCAATAACATCATCATACCCGAAACTCAAAACACTGTCAAGCCCCCCGGCTGAAATTACCAAAACTCGTGAAATTATTGACAAAATTCTCAATAATCATGAGAATAGACCCCTGTTTATTGAGAAAAATCTTTTTTCCCAAAATCCTATAGAAATAACTTATATCCCTATAACAAAATATCCAAGTTATTTAATCAATCTTGTATTTCCAGAAGTTGTGGTTAATATTTTCCCTACTGCGGAGATTTATTTTGGAAATAATAATCTTAGTAATTCAAAACTCTATATATATGGACGCACTATTTTCCACCAATAACATCATCATACCCGAAACTCAAAACACTGTCAAGCCCCCCGGCTGAAATTACCAAAACTCGTGAAATTATTGAGTGCATAGTCCTATAAATAAATTTCGTGTATAATCAAGATGCCCCCAGGGGGGATTATCAATTATGATATTGTGGGATAAGTAAAGTTTAGTAACAAATATTAGAAACTTTGATTAATCATACATTCTTTTCCTATACAGCTACTAACCCTACGTTAGATATTGGTGATGGCATTAAAAAAACCTCTTTAGCAAACTTGATATCTTCCCGACAAAATTGGTTAGTATTTGCAGCGTCGGTATTTTTAGTATCAGTACCAGTGTTTGTGGAAGCACCATTAGTAAGATCATTTCCTGCGCTAAGTGTATTTTTAACAGGCTTTTTACTTTGGTTCAGTATGAGATTAATGTCAAGTTCAAGAACCTATTTATGGGGAGATTTACTCTTTGGGTTTAGCTGGACTTGGTTGACAGGGGCAATTTATTGGGGTTGGTTAAGATATGAACCAATCTGGCATATACCCATAGAATCACTAGGATTACCCTTTGCTTTGTGGTGTTTAGCGAAAAATTGGGGTAAAATCGGCAATTGGTTCTATTTAGGTTCTTTGCTGGGGACAGTTTTAACCGATATTTATTTTTATTTAGTAGATTTGATGCCCTATTGGCGACAAATTATGAGAATAGATCCCGCAGGAGCTTCACAAATCTTACAAAATGCCTTAGAACAAGTCGAAACACCCTGGGGAGAGGGCTGGGCGGTCATTCTTGCCCTGATACTGATGACAGTGGGAACAGTCTCTTTACTGAATAAACAATGCCATTGGTATGCCTTTGGAGGGGCAATTTTGAGTACAATTCTAGTAGACAGTCTATTCTTAATAGCAGCGGTTCTAGCGTGAAATTCCCATCAATGGGGAAAACACCCAAAAATAGGCGCGTAAGTGCTATGAGGAAGAATTTTTGGCAAAAGTCAAAGTAAACCAAATAGTAGTGAATATTGTGGATATTGATACGCTGTATATTAGTTCTTGATGACTGTTGTGCAAGATCCCAAGCTAAAACGAAGAAGCTAAACCATGAGAAAATCAGGATCAAGTTAGAATAGAAACTGCTCTAACAACCTGAAAATTCTGGCTTATGCCCTACGGTTTATGGCTTGTGGCTGCAAATAATCAACAATTTAATTGCTGTTTGATAGAAAGAGGTAAAAAATCGTGAAAGGATTGGTGCGTTTATTCACTGTATTTACATTGTTGCTAGGTTGTTGGGGAATGCTGGGAACTACTCAGACAGCCCAAGCTGTTAGTTTCAATAGCTTTGCAGGAAATCAAGTTCCAGTTTTAGCACTTGCTCGCCAAAACAAAGCAGATCAGAAACTGGGAACGGACTTTGGTAAAAAAATTGATTTGAATAATACCAATATCGCTGCTTTCCAAAAGTATCCAGGACTATATCCCACCTTGGCTAAGAAAATTATCAAAAATGCTCCCTACAACAAAGTAGAGGATGTATTAAATTTGGCAAAATTGAGCGATAAACAAAAAGCACTTTTGCAAGCCAATTTGGGTAATTTCACCGTGACAGAATTTGAGCCTAACTTCAACGAAGGTGATGATCGCATTAACAACGGTATCTACAGATAACCCTAGTTGGTAATTGGTAATTGGTGATTGGTAGGGGCAATAGGCAAAAAGTCTAATAAATTTCTCTATTACCCATTACCCATTACCCATTACCCATTACCCATTACCCATTACCCATTACCCATTACCCATTACCCCACCTTGTCTGATATAGATATTCCTAACCAATTTGATGTTTTAGTAGTCGGTGCTGGTGCAGCGGGACTATATACAGCCCTATGTTTACCAGCATCCTTACAAGTCGGCCTAATTACTAAAGAAACAGTTTCCCTATCCGCTAGTGATTGGGCGCAGGGTGGTATAGCCGCAGCCGTCGCCCCAGAAGATTCGCCAAAACTGCATATTGAAGACACATTAAAAGCCGGAGCGGGTTTATGTGATCTAGCTGCTGTAAAATTCTTAGCTGAACAAGCTCCCAGTTGTATTCAATCCCTGGTTAATTTAGGAGTCGCTTTTGATCGTCATGAAAGTAACTTAGCCTTAACCTTAGAAGCAGCCCATTCTCGTCCTCGTGTTCTCCATGCGGCTGATACCACTGGTAGGGAAGTTACAACTACCCTGAAAAATCAAGTTCTGCGTCGTCAGAATATCAAAGTAATTCAGCAAGCTTTGGCTTTGAGTTTGTGGATAGAACCCCAAACAGGTCAATGTTTGGGAATTAGCCTATTTTATCAAGGTAAAATTACCTGGGTGAGAGCCGGAGCAGTAATTTTAGCTACGGGTGGCGGTGGTCAAGTATTTGCCCAAACTACTAACCCAGAAGTAAGTACAGGTGATGGTGTGGCCATTGCTTGGCGGGCGGGAGCGATTCTTAGGGATTTAGAATTTGTGCAGTTTCATCCTACAGCCTTGAGTAAACCGGGACGTTTTCTTATTAGTGAAGCCGTACGCGGTGAAGGGGCGCACCTGGTGGATGATACCGGGCGACGTTTTGCTTTTGATTACCACCCATCTGGGGAATTAGCGCCGCGAGACGTGGTGAGTCGAGCAATTTTTAGTCATTTACAAAATACCGCCTCTGACCCGGCTACAGCCCATGTTTGGTTAGATATGCGTCCTATTCCCCCTGAGAAAATTCGTCATCGTTTCCCCAATATCATCGCCGTTTGTCAACGTTGGGGTATTGATGTCTTTAATCAACCCATTCCCGTTTCTCCCGCCGCCCATTATTGGATGGGTGGTATTATCACAGATGTGACTAATTCGACCAATATTCCCGGTTTATATGCTGTTGGGGAAACCGCTAGTACGGGGGTACATGGTGCAAATCGTTTAGCCAGTAATTCTCTTTTAGAATGTATTGTCTTTGGGGCGCAAATGGCTAATGTTGATCATGAAAAATTGATAATTCAAAAACAGAAATCTGTTAACTTTATTAAAAATGGAAATTTTGCAGTTAACCCGTCTGCAATTGATTGGGAAAATCAACAAAGACAATTAGCAGAAATTCGCCAAAATTTACCCCGTATAGTTTGGCAAAGTGCGGGTATTTGTCGAGAAAAATCAAGTTTAGAAACTGCCATTTCTCAAATCAAATCTTGGCAAAAAGACTTTGCAGCTTTACCTTTAAGTCAATTATTATTAAGTTTACAGCCTGGACAATCAGTTAATTTTCAACAACCGAAAATTGAAAAGGAATTGCGGCTTTGGGCAGAAACTCGTAATTTATTAGATGTGGCCGAATTAATTCTCAAAAGTGCTGTTTTTAGAACCGAAAGCCGTGGTGGACATTATCGTTTAGATTACCCCCAAACTGATCCTAATTGGCAAGTGCATACTCTGGTGAAAAATCAAGAATGGGTAATGGGTAATGGGTAATTGGTAATTGGTGAAATTAAAGATAAATATATATTCACCTGATTACCTTATCGCCATTCCCATTCAAGTGAGGTACAAGCAGTAATAATTGTAGCTTGCTTCCCGAAGGGTACGCAGATGGACGCAGATAAACGGAGATAATTTTGTACTTCATTAGACTGGGAAACGCTATCATTTCCAATGATAACTTACGCAACTGGTCTAATAAATGAGATCGTAGTTAGGACTTTAGTCCTATCTTCTAGAGGCTATGGGAACAATCATCAGGGCTAAAGCCCTGACTACAAACAAAACATAATAATTTTTTGTCACAATTGCGTAAGTCTTACTAATTTTTAACGGAAATATTTAAAGTTTTTCGAACCTGTATAACCTGTGATATTTGCTAATTCTTCTAGACTTTGTACTCCACTATAGCTTTTACCATTAATAATCCAAGTTGGGAAACTTTCAATTTTTGCGGCTTTACATAATTCTGGTTTACCATTGGGACTATCACCAGCGCACTCTACCTTAGAATTATCATTAATGATTTGATAAGCTTCTTTCCCGAAAAGTAACTTTTGTTCGTGACAGTGGGGACACCAATAGGCTACATATTCCTTAGCACCAGATTTAACCAGATGTTGGGCTAGGGCTATTTCCGCTTCTCCAGATTTAGTAGTAATTTCCCAGCCAAATTCAGGATTTGGGTATTGTTTTGGGGTAAAGGTGATTGCTGTAGGTTTTCCATCAGTTGATTCAGTAATATTACCTGATGGGCTGATTTGAGAATAAATTCCTAAAGTCCCAATTAGCGTCACAATCGTTACAATTAAAGCGGTAAATAAAAGTTGTCCGCTATCTTCCCAATCCCTACCCATGACGGTTAACACTAACATGATTAATGCAAATAAGGCAGAAGCGATACAGTAAAGACAAATAGCTTTCAGTTCAAATGCTAGTACATACATTAAGTATCCACTAAAAACCGACATAGCGATCGCCCCTATAAACAGCAACCACCAAGTCACATTTTCTAGTTGTTTCTGACTTTTGTTATTTTCCCCTGAGTTCAATGCCAAAGGAGCTAAAGCGAATATGAACATCCCAATGTATGCCAATAAACCAAATACAGGTAATGGTTGACCAAAAACTGTAGCCCAAGGACTGGAAAGGACATCTACACAACTCTTAACATTTTCTGGTGTAGTGCAAACCGGGGCACTGCCGGTCAGCTTTTCAAAAGTGAGATAACCTGTATTCAGGATACCAAAACCGGAGATCGCTCCAATGGCTGGACGCGACCATTTATAAATACTAGGAGTAGAACGACGACGAATCATAATATTAGTGATTGGTAATTGGTAATTGGTAATTAGTTTAGAAATCATCTAAATCAAGCAAATCAAAAGCATCATAGTTCAGACAATAGAGGTCTGCGGGCGGCTTCCACAAATTGACTGACGCGAATGGGGTCTATGGGTTGCTGAATTTGACCATGACGTTTGAGAGAACTAGAAACAATTACCCCATCTGCTGCTTGTAGGAGAGTGCTAACATTTTCCCAACTTGCGCCACTACCAATAAAAACGGGAGTTCCAGCCGCCGCAGCACTAGCTAGTTCTAAATCCTCTTGCTCAGGAGGACTACCAGTAGCCCAACCAGATAAAATTACCGCATCAGCCAAACCCCTTTCAATAGTGTCTTTCACAACAACAGTGAGATGAGGAGAACTCAACGGACGGGCGTGTTTTACTAAAACATCAGCAAAAATTTTCACGTCAGATCCTAATTCTCGACGATACCGTAGTAATTGATGAGCTTCCCCTTCAATTAGTCCTTGGTCAGTTGCCATTATACCTGTAAGTACATTAATACGAACAAATTGTGCATTAACACAACTAGCAACAGCGATCGCACTTCTGCCATCATTGCGTAACACATTTAATCCCACAGGCACAGTAACCAAGTTCTGTATACGTTGTACAACCACAGTCATGGCACTGACAACAGCCGGGTCAACTTGATTTTTAGTAAATGGGGCATCGAAAAAATTCTCAACGATAATCCCATCAACCCCTCCACTAGCAAGGGCTGTGGCTTCTTGTTCAGCGCGGTCAATCACTGCTTTGAGACTACCTCCCCAACGGGCTGAAGTAGGTAAGGGTAGCAAATGCACTACGCCAATAATTGGGGTTCGGGTTTTAAATAACTGATATAAGTCCACGTTTTTAATTTACTTCGCACATTCTCAAACTCTTACTCTTTGCGCCTTGGCGCGAAACATAACTCATACCGACATTATGCAACGCCGGTTTTTCTGTTCCCTGTTCCCTGCTGTGTGAGTCCTAAGCGGTTTTTTCATGGTCAGGTTGTAACCTCCTCCTCAAGATGGAAATTAACTTTCAACCTTCCCTAAGATATGTTAAGATAAAATCTGATTAGAAGAGAAGTTTGCCACTCACAAGATGCAAGGCAGCTTCCCGTCATTTAATTGTAAATGCCGGAGTAGCATTACTGCTTGATGGGCGTGGTCGCCAGTGCGATTTCCCGGTTGGGTAGCGGCTTCTCAAAACAGACCTCCGGGTCGGCTTCCCAATGGGTAAATTAACAAAGCCCACGCTGCGGTAATTTAAAATACCAATAAGCGAATTGTTAAAAAATATTACGAGTGTCAGACTTACCCAAAGATGCTCAAGATTACCCTGGGAAACAAATTAGTAGAAGGATCATGACACCGCCTCTATATGTAAAATAGAAGAGGTTGGGGGATTGTATTTACTAAATAAAGTAGCTAATTATACAGTTAAAATCTGGTAATTAGTAACGGGTAGTTGGGTAGGAGTTATTTATCTATATATCCCGACCCAATTTGAACGTTAATTAGCAAAGAAAAACGGAACATTTATTGAACATGATGGGTGAAAAGCCAACAGTTGCCATTTCTCACCTGGGCTGCGAGAAAAATCGCATTGATACAGAACATATGTTAGGGCTGCTAGTAAATGCAGGCTATAGTGTAGATAGCAACGAAGAATTAGCAGATTACGTAATTGTTAATACCTGTAGTTTTATTGAAGCAGCACGACAGGAATCAGTAAAAACCCTAGTAGAACTAGCGGAGGCTAATAAGAAAATCGTCATTACAGGCTGCATGGCCCAACACTTTCAAGAACAATTATTGGAAGAATTGCCAGAAGCGGTGGCGGTAGTGGGAACAGGAGATTATCACAAAATTGTGGATGTGATTGAGCGAGTAGAACAAGGGGAGAGAGTTAAAGAAATTACCGCCGAACCTACTTATATCGCTGATGAAACCACACCGCGTTATCGGACAACAACCGAAGGAGTAGCTTACCTGCGAGTGGCTGAAGGCTGTGATTATCGGTGTGCATTTTGCATTATTCCCCATTTGCGAGGAAACCAGCGATCGCGTACCATTGAATCAATAGTAGCCGAAGCCCAACAACTGGCAGATCAAGGTGTGAAAGAAATAATTCTCATTTCTCAAATCACCACCAATTACGGCCTAGATATTTACGGAAAACCCAAATTAGCCGAACTGCTGCGGGCTTTAGGGAAAGTAGATATACCTTGGGTGAGAATGCACTACGCCTATCCCACCGGATTAACACCAGATGTAATGGCGGCCATCGAAGAAACCCCCAACTGTTTACCATATTTAGATTTACCCCTGCAACATTCCCACCCAGAAATTCTCCGGGCTATGAATCGTCCTTGGCAAGGACAGGTCAATGATGGGATTATGGAAAGGATTAAAATGTCCCTACCATCAGCAGTGCTAAGAACCACATTTATAGTTGGTTTTCCGGGAGAAACCGAGGAGCATTTTCAACATTTATTAGAGTTTACACAACGGCATAAATTTGATCATGTTGGTGTATTTACTTTTTCACCGGAAGAAGGAACTCCAGCCTACAGTCTACCTAATCAAATTCCAGCAGAAATAATGGCAGCACGCCATGATCAACTAATGGCATTACAACAGCCAATTTCTTTGCAGAAAAATCAACAGGAAATCGGCAAAATTGTTGATGTCCTAATTGAGCAAGAAAATCCTGAAACGAGCGAACTAATTGGTCGTTCTGGTAGATTTTCTCCCGAAGTTGATGGTCAAGTCTATGTGAAAGGAGAGGCTAGGCTAGGAACTATCGTCAAAGTAGCGATTCAAAGCGCCGATGCCTATGACCTTTATGGTCAAGTTGTCAATAGCGATAGATTATTATCTCGTTCTCTATCTACTGTTGCATAAGACTTAATTTACAAATAAGTATCGGTTTACAAATCAAAAATTCACAATAAAATCTAGGAGAGTTAATGAACTTATCATTTCAAGAATTAGGCATTTCCCAAGAACGTGCTGAACTGTTAGAAAACATGGGTTTTTCTGCACCTACTAATATCCAAACCCAAGCAATTCCTCAATTATTAAATGGTCGGGATGTAGTCGGTCAATCCCAAACAGGAACAGGTAAAACCGCAGCTTTTTCCCTACCAATTTTAGAACGGCTAGATCCTGATCAAAAAGCTGTACAAGCAATAGTTTTAACCCCAACTCGTGAGTTAGCCATTCAAGTTCATGCGGCTATTTCCCAATTTATTGGTAATAGTTACTTGAAAGCAGCAGCCATTTATGGTGGTCAATCAATTGACCGGCAAATTATGCAACTCAGACGGGGGGCGCAAATCGTTGTCGGTACACCAGGACGGGTGATAGATTTATTAGATCGTGGTAGCTTGAAGTTAGATCAAGTACGGTGGTTTGTGTTAGATGAAGCTGATGAAATGTTAAGCATGGGCTTCATTGATGATGTGGAAAGAATTCTTTCCCAAGCACCAGAAGAAAGACAAACAGCCTTATTTTCTGCAACAATGCCACCATCAATTCGGATGTTGGTAAATAAATTTTTGAACTCACCGGTAACTGTCACCGTTGAACAACCCAAGGCCGCACCAAATAAAATCAATCAAGTAGCTTACATTATTCCCCGTCACTGGACAAAAGCCAAGGCCTTACAACCAATTCTGGAAATGGAAGACCCAGAAACAGCTTTAATCTTTGTTCGCACCCGTCGCACAGCCGCAGAATTAACCAGTCAATTGCAATCTGCTGGTCATAGTGTGGATGAATATCATGGTGATTTGTCCCAGCAAGCGCGGGAACGTCTATTAATTCGCTTCCGTAACCGTCAAGTGCGTTGGGTAGTAGCTACTGATATTGCAGCTAGGGGTTTAGATGTTGATCAACTTTCTCATGTGATTAACTTTGATTTACCTGATAGTGTGGAAACCTATGTTCACCGCATTGGTCGTACCGGTCGCGCTGGAAAAGAAGGAACAGCCATTTCTTTGGTTCAGGCTTTTGAACGCCGTAAACAACAGGCTTTTGAACGCCATAACCGCCAAACTTGGCAAATTCTGTCTATTCCTACTAAAGCGCAGATTGAAGCTCAACATATTCAGAAGTTAAGAGGACAAGTAGCTGAAGCTCTAACAGGTGAACGGTTAGCTTCATTCTTGCCCATTATCAGTGAAATGATTGCAGAATACGATGCTCATGCGATCGCTGCGGCTGCTTTACAAATCGCTTATGATCAAACCCGTCCCGCTTGGTTACTATCAGGAGTGGATTTACCTGTAGAAGAAAGCCCAACTCCCAAACCCAGAATTAACAAACGCCGTATAGATGTCGGTGATGGTTCAGAACGGGAAAGCGAACGTGGTGGTGGCTTACGTGGTTCTGGAGGCGGTAGAGGCCGTTCTTCTTGGTCAAAAGAGGGTAAAGGTAACGATGAAAGACGTAGTAACGGTGGCGGTAGTCCTAAACCCAAGTTAAGAACAGCCCACGGTGAAGCTTCTCCCACTCCTAGCAATCACAAATTAGGTTCACATACTGGTAGAGAATAGTTAAGCAAAGTAGCGGTAATTTATTTATTTATTTATTAATTAATTAATTACCGCTGCCATACTCTCTAATCTCGAAATAACGTAGTATACTGGGGTTAATCGTATTTAACCGAAAGATGAAATACCTAACCCCAGAACAAGTTTACAAACAATTTGGCTACCACCCTAAGACGACGGCAGAATGGGCTGACTTAGGGAAAATAGAATGTATTTCCCTGGGGGACACCGGAGATATCCAGAGTCAGCCTTTATCAAAACAGTTCCAACGGATAAAGAACGGGTTCTTTACGCCCGTGTCAGCACAAAAACCCAGTTGTTAGACCTTGACACACAAATAGAATTTTTAGGTAAAACTTACCCAGGATGTCGAGTCGTCAAGGATGTTGCTAGTGGCATCAACTGGAAGCGGAAAAACTTTCTTAAATTAATGACTCAAGTTGCGGAAAATCAAATCTCTGAAATTGTGGTGGGACACAAGGACAGGTTATGCAGATTTGGTTTTGAATTCGTTGAGTGGTTTTGCAACCTTCACGGCTGCAAAATTGTTGTGGTGAACAATGTCAAGCTATCATCCCACGAAGAGTTAATGCAGGATTTTATTATCATGCACTGCTTTTCCTCCAAACTTTATTTCCTTCGGGCTTACAAGAAAAAAATAGCCGAAGAGCAAAATATTCATGAAACAAATAATAGCGAATACGAGTCAATAGGAATATAATAGTAAAAGACGTAGCAAACCAAGTTCATGAAACTCAAAGTAAAGAATCAATTAACCGTTACGAGAACCGCCATTTTAGGGACTAAAAAACTAAATACTTGGAAATCTAACGAACTTGATTTAATTGCTTTGCGTTTAGGACAACTACGCTCTGACTTGTGGAATGAGTTCGGCTCTTTAAAGGCTTGGGGCATTTCTAAATTTGAAATTGACAAACAGCTACGCACATCTAAAGACAAGTACCAATTACCTGCTAAGTTATGGGAAGCAACCCTTTATGATGTAATTGATGATATTCATTTAGTTCAGGCTGCTTGTATTGAAAAAGTGATGAAATCCCTAGGTCAATCATTCCAATCCTTTCAGTCTAAAAAAGGGGTTTTACAACTTACATTAGAAAGTCGTGAATGGTTGAAACACCCCAAGCTTTGCACCTTAGTGAGAAAGTTCTGGTATCGAGGTAACACAAAAGTTTGTAACCAAATTATTGTCAAGGCTTTTGATACTAAATTAGATAATAAAGGCGTGGTATGGCTGCGTTTTGGTGGACTCACAAAGGGTAAAAATCTGAAGTTGCCAACGACTTTAGCGACAGAAGTAAAATGTCAGTTAAGGCTAATCAAACGTAATGGTAGATGGGAAATACATTACACAACCGATATTCAAAAAGCCGAAAAAAAGACCAAAGGTAAAATAATTGGCTGTGACAGAGGTTATACAGAAGTTTATGCTACATCATC
>NZ_JACJPZ010000024.1:0-72547 GCF_014696335.1 Dolichospermum sp. FACHB-1250 | reverse complement strand
AACATTGTACTGTATCGTTAAAAAGTAGAGAAGCAACTTATGTTTTTCCTCTTTATATCTACCCAAATACAGAAAATAAACAAACAAATCTTTTTGTAGAAAAAACTCCTAACCTATCCCCAAAATTCTTAGAAGCTATTAAAGAAAAACTTGGTAAAATACCCCCACCAGAACAAATTTTTTACTATGCTTATGCTATTTTTCACAGTCCTACATACCGCACTAGATACGCTGAATTTCTAAAGATAGATTTTCCCCGTCTTCCCTTAACTAGTAATCAAAACCTATTTAACTCCTTAGCTATCAAGGGAGAAGAATTAGTTAATTTACATTTAATGAAATCTCATACACTCAATAATTTAATGACAACTTATCAACAAATAGGAGATAATCAAATTACTGAGGTTACTTATCATTCAGAATTGCAAAGAGTATATGTTAATAAACAGAATTACTTTACCAATATTCCTCAACATATCTGGGAATTTAAAATCGGTGGATATCAAGTATTAGATAAATGGTTAAAAGACAGAAAAAACGCTAAACGAGAATTATCTACCCAAGAAATTAACCATTATCAAAAAGTTGTTATCTCCTTAACAGAAACTTTCCGAATCATGGAGGAAATTGATCAAATTATTCCTCATTTTCCCTTCAAATGAATATTCGCTTCTACCCATTGAATTACTTGATAACCAAGATTAGTACCATTAAGTCGATCAATTTCCCTGACTCCGGTAGGACTTGTCACATTAACTTCCGTAAGGTAGCCACCAATGACATCAATACCAACGAAAATTAACCCATCTTGACGGAGTTTTGCGGCTAAATGAGTGCAAATTTCCTCTTCTCTTGGGGTGATATTAGTTTTTGCGACAGTACCACCAGTTGCCATATTATTACGAAAATCACTACCGCTGGCAATACGATTAAGCGCACCTATGGCTTGACCATTGAGTAAGATAATCCGTTTATCTCCCTCCTTGGCTTGAGGTAAATAATTTTGTACCATGACGGGAATTTGACCATGAACTGTGCTAAGTTCAACAATAGAATTAAAATTGCGATCGCTTGCTTGTAAAAATAAAATTCCTTCTCCAGCTTTATTTCCCAGTGGTTTGAGAATTGTCGCTGCTTTGGCTACCACAAACTCGCGGATAACCTGTTTATCAGCACTAACAATGGTTTCGGGAACACATTCCCGAAACTGAAGGGCGTACATTTTTTCATTCGCACTACGAATACCAGCAGGGTTATTGATGACTAGAGTTTTATTTTGGTCAATATAATCCAAAATATAAGTAGCATAAAGATAAGCGTCATTTATTGGTGGATCAGTCCGCATAAATACGGCATCCATTTCTTCTAAAGGAATAAAAACCCTAGGGCTTAATTTAAACCAATTATCAACCGCTAACCAACGTCCCTCCACCAACTTTACAGGAACAAGCTCTACTTGTTGGGATACAGCCCAAGCTTTGCCATCAATTACACTTAGTAAATTTGCTTGAGTTATCCATATTTCATGTCCCAAAATTTGCCCTGCTTCCATCAGTGCCACACTGGTATCATGACATGGATCAAGTTTATGTATAGGATCAATAATAAAAGCCAGTTTCACCCTTTATACCTCTGTTATCCATGAATTTTCACATTAAAGAATATTCAAGATCCCCGACTTCTCAAATTCATTTATGTATCTCAGAGCAAGAAAAATGAGAGTAAGAACTTGGGGATCTGATACATAATCTTTTAATCTTAATTAGGTAATTAAGATGCTAACATCTCATCTAATTTACCTTGACGTTCTAAGGCGTGTATATCATCACAACCACCTATGTGATGATCATTAATAAAAATTTGGGGTAGAGAACGTCTACCATTAGCTCGCTGTGCCATTTTTGCTCTTGCGTCCTCATCTCCGTCAATACTATATTCAGTAAAATTAACACCTTTATTGTTCAGTAGACTTTTAGCACGGAGACAAAAAGGGCAAGTTGACCAAGTATAAATTTCTACTTTTGCAGTCATAATATTCTCAACAAAACGTCATAATTCTTAATTTTACTGATCAGGATAGGTAAAAGGCAACTAATAGCTGTTAATTACCAATTACCAATTACCAATTACCTATTACCTATTATCTATTCCCACTCAATAGTTCCTGGTGGTTTAGAAGTGATATCATAAACCACACGATTAACCCCTTTCACTTCATTGACAATGCGGTTAGAAATGGCTTCTAGCACGTCATAAGGAATCCGCGCCCAGTCTGCGGTCATCCCATCCTCGCTGGTAACAATCCGTAAAACAATAGGATGGGCATAGGTACGTTTATCACCCATAACTCCAACGCTGCGAATGGGTAAAAGGACAGCAAAAGCTTGCCAAACCTGATTATACAAGCCGCGTTGGTTAATTTCTTGACGGACGATTAAATCAGCATCTCGCAAAATATTTAAGCGTTCAGCAGTGACCTCCCCTAAAATGCGAATTGCTAAACCCGGTCCGGGAAAAGGTTGACGTTGGACAATTTCTTCTGGTAAACCAATAGAACGACCAACTTTACGAACTTCGTCTTTAAATAGTTTTCGCAGTGGTTCTACCAGTTTAAATCTTAAGTCCTTTGGTAAACCACCCACATTGTGATGACTTTTAATTTTCACTGCTACCCGTTCCCCAGTTTTGGGGTCAACATTGGTATCAGCAGATTCAATCACGTCTGGATAGAGTGTTCCTTGAGCCAAGTAGTCGAAGTGTCCAAGATTCTTGGATGTTTCCTCAAAAACACTGATAAATTCATGTCCAATGCGCCGACGTTTCTCCTCTGGGTCTGTGACTCCAGCGATAGCTGAGATAAATCGCTCACGGGCATTGACATATTCTACAGGAATATGGAATTGTTCTTTAAATAACTTTACTAACCTTTCGGGTTCTAATTTCCGCATAAAACCCTGGTCAATAAATACACAGGTTAACTGTTCACCAATGGCTTTATACAAAAGAAAGGCCAAAGTAGAAGAATCTACCCCACCAGACAATGCTAATAATACCCGTTTATCCCCTACCTTGGTGCGAATTTCCTGAATGGCTTCCTCAACAAAAGCCGCTGTTGTCCAAGTAGGTTCACATTCACAGATATGATAAACAAAATTACGAATTAAAGCTAAACCACCCTGAGAATGGACGACTTCGGGGTGAAACTGTACGCCATAAAGTTTTTTGTCGTGATGAGCGATCGCTGCACAAGGTGTATTGTGGGTATGGGCAAGCAGTTCAAAGCCTGGAGGTAGGCTTGTAACTGAATCTCCATGACTCATCCACATAGTTGTACCCTCTTCGACATTAGTTAATAAGTCTGTAGGATCATCTATATATAGAGATGCTTTACCATATTCACCTCGTTCCGCTTTGGTAACTTCCCCACCCAATTGATTAACCATCAATTGCATACCATAGCACACTCCCAGAACTGGTATTCCCAACTTCCAAATTTCTGAGTCACAATGGGGAGCAAAGTCACTATATACAGAACTAGGGCCACCAGAAAGAATAATACCTTTGGGGTTAAGTTGACGTAACTGTTCCGCTGTGGTGCGGTAGGAAAGAACTTCGGAATATACTTGAGTTTCGCGGATACGACGCGCAATTAACTCAGAATATTGAGAACCAAAGTCTAAAATTACAATTATTTGCTGTTTCAGGTTCCCCAAATTTTGTTGTGTTTGAGGTACTTCAACCGTTGGTAGAGTCACCGCTGTATTCATGGTAGCCAAGGTGTGTCGTTAAGGATAGAAAGTCACAGTCTGTGATTTTGATGATTTTTGTGATTAATAGTCATAACTGTTAAATTAATCATCGAAATCAAATTCAAATTTCAAATTTAGTATTAAAAAAAATATTTATTTGAGTTATTTATACCAATTTAAGACCAAGCAGCCAGATTAGACTAGTAGATTTCAATTATCATTAACCGCAAAGACGGATAAGTTAATTGATAAATTTGATAATTCTGGAGTGACTATTTGCCTACTTTAAATTGGTATGATGATAATTCTTATTAATTTAGCACAATTTTTCCAGTAAGATACAACCAGTTTTGCTTTTTACAAAAATTTGGCGATCGCGGTCAAACAGGACGCAACCGCAAGCTATACTAGTTTTACCTTGTTCATTGTGGCTATTGATATATACTTGGCTACGGGTGTCAATTGCTTCAGCAATTGCACTATAGACTAGATTTACCCAATTACTACCAGTATTAATATCAAGGTTTTTCAGGTGTTTTAGTGCTGCTTCGGCTGTAGGACTGTGAAAAATGGTTTGAATATCGGTCGCATTTAAACCGAGCATAGCACAATGGCTGGTTAAAATTTCCCGACGACCATCAGCCAAATGATGATGGGTGTGAAAAATTCCCCCCGCTAGTTTCATCAATTTACCATGATAACCAAATAATAAAATTTCTTTGACACCTAAGACATCAGCAGCTACTAACATTGGTCCCAACCAATTGGCGGTTTTTATCAACTGTGCGGGATTTATACCGATTTTCTGGGCTAAATCTAGCCCATTTTCCCCAATACAAAATACCAAAGTTGTAAATTTACTAGCCCTTTCCTCTAGATTAGCACGAAAAGCCGCTAATTGATCCGGTGTGCTTAAAGGTTGAGAAATACCCGTTGTTCCCAGTAAAGATAGTCCCTCTACTACACCAAAAGCTGAGTTAGAAGTACGGATGGCCAGCGATCGCCCTTCTGGTAAAATAATAGTAACTTTGATTTTTTCCGTCTCTGTTAATAATTTACGTAAATTTTCCTGAAATAACCGTTGAGCGTAAGTATAAATTGCGGCTTTACCATCATCATTGAGTTTTTTCCCAATACCTTCTCCACCCTGAATAATTACTGATTCTCCATCTCCTTCGTACCATTCTACCACGGACCAAATTGGTGTATTTTTAGTTAAATCCAGATTATCACCAGGATCACTGCGAGTCATAGCCAGGGCTTGATTTTCTGATATTCCTGCTACTTGGTCAATGGGTATTTCTCCCATTTTAGCAGGTTCAAGCAAGTCTATGGAGACAGAATTTATATTTTTACGATAACGTAGCCAATGTAAAGCCGCAACAGCAGCAGCACAAGCGAAAACTGGTAAAGTGTATCCAGAACGGGACATAGTGACAATTGAAAATTCAAAAAACCCTGACTAATCTAAACACCAACTTCCGACAATAAAACCTGCATATTTTCCCAGGAAATATCCTTTTCCAGATAACGGGGTGACTCAGGATGATAGGGACTTGCTATTCTATCAATAGTGATAATTTTAGCAGCTTCAGATAACACAGGAACATCAGGATCAAAAGCAGTTGAACGCATTAAAGAACTAGAAAAGCCTTTAAAAACAGCAATTGTATCAGTTTCACCGTCAACTTCCACATTGATAATAAGCACCTCTTGTGGTCTTTTAACTGTGTATTGTTCCAGTCTTTTACTAATAGGACTATTCATAATTTTAACATGAGTGACCTTTGAGCGACTTGCCATGAGACACAATTAATGTGTAGTCGAACGTCCATATTTACTGAGTTTGAACGCGACAAAATAACTTAAATACACTATGTAAAATCCCAAAGTAACTATACCGATAAAACCGAGAAAAGCAGGTGTACTCTTATGGTGGAAATAGTCTTTAAAGACTAATGGTGCTTCCAACCAAACACTACAGTAAGGAGTTTTCAGCGTATTAGCCGAAAAAGCGCAACGTAAAAAAGGTAAAAGGGCTAACGCTCCTAAACTACAATAAACCGTTGTTGCCCAACGCCAAGAGGTAAAAATCAGTTTTAATGCACCTTGGGGATGATACTCAATTTCATCATTGATATCCACCCAAAACCATAGTGCCATAGGGACGAGAATCCGTGCCATTAAAGCAGATATAAAACCAACTCCCAAGCCACCAATCATTAAATAGATAGTAATGGCTAATAGACTAGCTACACGCCAGTAAATCATTAATAAGCGTTGCATGGCTTCAGATTTTTGCACAAATGCCCAAATTAGGAGAATTATGGGAATAATCAGCACAAATAATAATTCTAGCCAATAGTCCATCCAAACATAGGGGCGAAACCATACTTCTGTCATAGAGTCAATAGAAAACTAGAAAAATTTGTAACTGGATATTTGATAGCGTAGCTTGTCTTGAGCCATGAAAGAAAAAAAGTCAGTTTTGGTATTCTGTTCAAAAGTGAAAAACGGGGGGTTTATTCCCCGTCTGGTGCAAAATTCCCGTAAATTGTCACTTAGTGAAAAAAGTACAACTGCTGGTTTTAGTCTTCATAAAGACGGCACTCATCTGCGTCTGGATTAGCATCGCAATACTTTTCTAGAGAGTTTTTAGGCTTGTCTTGGCTCTGGTGAGATGCTGCGGCTTGAAGTTCTTCTACTGCGTCCCAAGCAGCAGCACACGCAGCGGAATTACTACCGGAAATGTCGCATACAGCCCGAGCTTCTTCAACTTCTTCTTGGATTTTTGCTTGGATATCGCTATTGGTTTGGGTATTAGTCATGATTGTGTCCCGTTATGTTTTGTTTATACCAATATAGAACAACTTTGGAAATGGCAAGTTTTCTTTCTATGAATAACCATTCTTACACTTTTAGTGATAATTCGGTTGGGTAATATCATCTAAACTGACAATTCCTGACCATTGCACCTTTTTCTGCTGTTCTCGACGATAGGAAAAGAAATGTTCTGGAGTTTGGAAAGTACAATAGGGTGCGATGGCAATTTGTTCTAAACTAACTCCCAACTGTTCCAACTGTAAAGCATTTACCTGACGCACATCTAAACGCACTTTTCCCGGTTCTGTATCACTGAGTAAAGGTGAATTTGGTAAATCACGCAAAGCAGCAATAATTTTTTCTGGTTCGTTGTGTGGTATAACGCTACTGCCAATTTCTGCGGCTACTTCCACCGCCACTTGATAAACTTCACCCGCAATAGCCGGACCCATTGCCACACGCAAATCTGCTAAATTACTGCCGTGGGCTTGCATTCTATGAATAGCTGCCGGGACAATTTTCGCCGCAGTACCGCGCCAACCAGCGTGTAAAGCCGCTACTTGTCCAGTTTTGACATCTCCAATCAAAACAGGTGTACAGTCAGCAGAGGCCACCCAGACAGCTTGTAAAGGTTGATGACTAATTAAACCATCTGCTAAAGCCAAATCATCATCACTGATGTTAACATAATGATCAACTTCCTGGGGAGTCAAAACAGTATTGCCATGTACCTGTTTTAAGCGATAAACTAAGGCCTCTGGTTGTAGTGCCTCAGTTAGCTCATGAGGTAGACGTGGCCAAAACCGTTGGGTAAAGAAACCATGAGGCCAGGGTTTTAGAAGATTACAAGTTAGGTAGGGTAGACCTTCCCAATTGTGCCAATGCCAAGTGTGCATCTTTAACCAAACCTCAACAGAAAATTAACAACTTTCAATCAATTCAATGTTAACTTGAACAACGGCCAAAACAGATTTGCCAAAAAGCCAAAAAAATCTTCAAGTCAATTATGGGGCAATGCAGTGGAATTTAATCGGCAACTTTTGGTAGATAGCTTAAAAGCAGAATATAAGCATCAAGACTTACCATTCTCCCTACATATTTTTAATACATTATCCTCCACAAATCAAACCCTGTGGCAACTCATTCACCAAGGAGAAAAACCAGGCTGTATAGTTATTGCTACTCAACAAACCGCAGGGAGAGGCCAATGGGGTCGTCAATGGCAGTCTCCTGCTGGCGGTCTATATCTTTCGATGGCAATAGATCCTAAACTAGAAGCTACCAATAGTTATCAACTTACCTTGGCCAGCGCTTGGGGCATTACAGCACAATTACGAAAATGTGGTTTACCAGTGGGCATAAAATGGCCGAATGATTTAGTATTAAATAGTCGCAAATTAGGCGGCATTTTGACGGAAACCAAAGTTAATCAAGGACAAATCACTCAAGCCGTTATTGGTGTTGGTATTAACTGGGAAAATCAGGTTCCGTCCACAGGAATTAATCTGAAATTATGGCAAAATTCCCAGAATTATCAGATGATAGATCACCTAGAAATGCTAACTTCAAAGGTTTTACTAGGAATTAAGTCCGGTATAGAGTGTTTACAAGCAGAAGGAATAAGTATACTCTTATCTAACTATCTTGATGTCCTCACAAATATGGGTGATCAGGTTTATGTCAATAATCTTTTAGGTACAGTAGTTGGTGTAACTCAAGAGGGTAATCTCCGGTTAAAAATGACAACTGATGATCCAAAAGCACCAATAACACCCGAAATTTGCTGCCAACCAGGTACAATTAGTTTGGGTTATCGTCAAGCTTAGGTTTCATCTGGTAGGATAGTACACATCCATCCAACATTTAATGACATCATTTTCTTAGGTTTATTACACACAAAAAAAGAGAACAAATGACGCAGCATCATAAATCTGCCCATAAAAATTTTTACTTAAGTGGGATGAGTAAAGGTTTTGCTTCTAAACTACCGGGACGAGGCCTTTGTCTACTAACTAGCTTTAGTCTTATCGGTAGCGGTTTTGTGGCTGCAAGTGAAAGTTCATCAATATACAACATTGTCCCAACTATTGAGAATTCCCAACCAAAAGCAGCAGCCAAATCAGCTCAGCCAGAAACTATTGTGTCACCAACAGCACAACCAAAAACAGATTTTTCTGAACGCCAAGCTAGGCTAAAAAAAAGGCTAAGTAGTAAAAGTGGATATAGAGCTATACAAGCTATTAGAGATGCAAAATCCAGAGGTGAAAATGCTCAACAGTCGGAAGCTGACTCCCTAGCCAAAACACTCCCGGAAGTCTCCCGAACAACCAAAATCTCTGAGGAGACTACCATAGATACAGGGAGTAACGCAAAGGATTACAACAACAATTATATTGATCCCACTGAGTACAAAAATCCCGACACAGGTAACTATCAATCCCCAAGTTCTGTAGTAGTGACAGAACGTTCTAGAGGTTGTCGAACAATTTTAGGCGCAGGTGCTTGTGCTAAAACTACCCAAAATCGCCCCGTGGCTAAGTTTCAAGGATCATCACCGACTTGGCTGAAAAAAAGTGCAACTGCTAAATTACCGACCGTTTTCCCCGCCAAAAAATCAGCCTGGACACCTATAACTGGAAATAACAATCAGCAAAAGAATATTGCTGAAAATGTTACTAATAGTGACAGTAAAATTAGTCGGACTCGACATAATTGGCGGTCAAGGGCAATTGAAAACAGAACTGATACCCGCAATTATACAAGTCATACAAAAGCAGCCTATCATCGCCGTCGCTTTCTCCCTCATCCTGGGGAATTTAGCACTACAATTGTGAGCGCTAATCCTATCGCTCCCCCGGTGGGTAGTTTACCAGCACCAGTGATGGAGGGCAATGTTGCTCCTCGTGCCAGTATGGTGTCTTATAAGTTCTCCCTGGCATCAGTCTTACCAGAAGTTCCTTATACTAATACCATTGCCTATCGTGGTGGTAGTGGTTCGGGAATGATCTTCCCTCTAGCTATCGCTGCCCCAATTACTTCTTTGTTTGGCTGGCGAGTTCATCCTATCACAGGTGATAGTCGCTTTCACACTGGCACAGACTTGGGGGCACCCACGGGAACACCAATTTTAGCAGCAGCTAAAGGTCAAGTCGAGACTGCTAACTGGGTTAGTGGTTACGGTTTAGCTGTGATCATTAATCATGCTTCGGCTCAACAAACTCTCTACGGTCATATGTCAGAAATCTTTGTTCAACCCGGCCAATGGGTAGAACCAGGAACTGTCCTTGGCTTAGTTGGTAACACGGGTAATTCTACTGGTTCTCACTTGCACTTTGAAGTCCGTCACCTCACCCAAAATGGATGGGTGGCTGTTGACCCAGGTGTACAGTTAGAGGGTGGAATCAGTCAATTGATACAATCTCAGCGGATAGCCCAAGCTCGTTAATTAAGGTAGGGGGAATTGCCAATTCCCTCTACAAATACCCATTTTCTGCTAAAAATGCAGTTGTAATATCCCCTTTTTGATGGTGATTATTTCCAGGAGTGAGGAACTTTTCTACGTATTTACCCAAGATGTCTGCTTCTAAATTTACCCAACTCCCTGGGACTAAATGACTCAGATTGGTTTCGGCATAAGTCAGCGGTATGACTGCGACTGTAAATTGAGATAACTCTGATTTATATTCAGCGACCGTTAGGCTGATACCATTAACAGCAATACTACCTTTAGGAACAATATAACGAGCGATCGCATCGGGAGCAACAAAGGTCATTTCCCAGGAACTAGCAGTTTGTTTAGATGTTATTAACTGACCAATTCCATCTACATGACCCATGACAAAATGACCACCGACTTTACCACCTACTCGCAGCGATGTTTCTAAGTTAACATATCTTTGCTGAGTTTCTTCTTGACCTAATGTTGTGCGCCCGAGGGTTTCTGGTGAAGCGGTGGCAATAAATCCATCTTTTAATATTTCTTCAACCGTCAGACAGACTCCATCTACAGCTATACTATCACCATAAGCCAAGTCCTGAACGATTGTCTGTGGCTGACTAAGATAACTAATCTGCCACAAATCTCCCCCACGGGGTTTTATCGTTCCTAAACCTTGAATTAATCCTGTAAACACAGCTTTTGCGAAAATAATTTTATTTATTGCCTAATTTTGGCGGAAATCAACTCATAATTATCGGAAAAAATTTACAGCCCGTAGGTTTAATTTATTTCCCGATTTTGCTAAATGAATATTAACATATTAACATCACTCCCAGGGCTTACTTGAATTTAAAGGTTAAAGAAGGATAAAATATGAAGGATAAATAAATTAGTTGTTAATATGGTATGAAATAGGTTTATTTATACCTCATTGCTAGGAGACCACAACAACAGTCAACGAACCATTAATTTTTAATTTTCAGAAGAGTGTATTGTCTGCTACATAGTTCCAAGCGATTAAAGAATTTTAGAGGCTGAACCAATGATAGAAATGAAAGTCGCTGGTATAGCATTAGATGCCATCACCCGCAGCCCGATTGTACTCCTGAAAGATGGTTCAGATCGTCGCGCTTTGCCCATTTACATCGGTCAAGAACAAGCGAGAGCAATTATGGGGGCTATGGAAAATCAAAAGCCTCCTAGACCTTTAACCCATGACCTGATGGTAAATATGCTGGAGGCGTGGAATATGACCTTAGATAGAGTCATTATTCATACTCTGCAAAAGGATACCTTTTATGCTGCGTTAATTCTTCAGCAAGGGGATGTCAAAAAAGAAATTGATGCTCGTCCCAGTGATGCGATCGCTATTGCCCTACGTACAAATACCCCTATTTGGGTGATGGAAGAAGTAGTCGCTGATGCTTCTATCCCCGTAGATCGTGATGCTGATGAAGCTGAACAGGAGGCCTTCCGCGAATTTATTTCTAATCTCCGTCCCGAGGACTTAATTAAGCGGTTTGGCAATGGAGAAAGCTAGTACCGCAGGAAAGTATTGAGTAATAATTACTGAGTTGTCAAAGCTGAGAATTGAGAAAACACAAAAAAAATTATTTTATTATTTCTCTATTCTTTCCTCAACTCAGCCATCATTTACTTAACTGGATAAATTGGATTCATGCAATATCGTCGTTTTGGTAAAACTAATTTACATCTTTCTGTTTTTTCTTTGGGAACAATGCGCTATTTAACTGATAGCGAAAATGTCCAGCAAACCATTGAAAAAGCCTTATCTTTAGGAATTAATCATCTAGAAACAGCTAGAGGTTATGGTGAGTGCGAAGCATATCTGGCTAAAGCTATTAAGGCTGGTTTATCAATACCTCGTCATCAACTTTATATTACTACCAAAATTCCGCCTACAGCGGATGCTGATACCATGCGTCAGTATATTGATGAATCTTTAAAACGGTTAAATTTAGATTATTTAGATTGTCTAGGAATTCATGGATTAAATACTTGGCAACATTTAGAATGGGTACAATCAAAAAACGGCTGTATGCTGGCTGTACAAGAGGCTATAAATGATGGCAGAGTTAGACATATTGGTTTTTCTACCCACGGTGGATTAGATCTAATTTTAGCAGCTATAAATACAGATTTTTTTGAATTTGTCAATCTGCATTATTACTATTTTTTCCAACGTAATACCGCCGCAATTCAATTAGCAATAGAGAAAGATATGGGGGTTTTTATTATTTCTCCCGCTGATAAAGGGGGAAAATTATATAGTCCACCCCAAAGATTAAAAGAACTTTGTCATCCATTCACACCCTTAGATTTTAATTATCGTTTTCTGCTAAATGATAAACGCATTACTACCTTGAGTATAGGACCAGCAAAACCGGAAGAGTTAGTAATATCTCCAGAAATTTTTGCTCATAAAAATGAATTAACAAAAGCGGAAATTGATATTTTAGAAAGATTAGAAACTCAGCAAAATAATGTTTTATTAACTGATAAATGTAGTCAATGTTATGCTTGTTTACCTTGTCCCGAAAATATTCATATTCCCGAAGTTTTAAGATTAAGAAATTTAGCCGTAGCCTACAATATGACAGATTATGGACAATATCGTTATGGAATGTTTGAAAAAGCCGGTCATTGGTTTCCAGGAATGAAAGCCAACCGTTGTACAGAATGTGGTGATTGTTTACCCAAATGTCCAGAAAATTTAGATATTCCTACCTTATTAAAAGATACCCATGAAAGATTACAAGGGAAAGCAGGAAGAAGATTATGGGAGTAAAAAAATCAAATGTAGAGATGTTACCAGCAACATCTCTACAAATATTAAAGATAATGGATATTTAAATTACGGAAATCTTTAAACATTAGTATTTTTGCTCCTGATTTCTTCGACTTCTGCTAATGTTTCCACCGTTAAAGGTGTAGATTGACTCGCACCAGAGAGCAGTTTTAAAAGATTAGGACGGGAATCATATAATAGATAGATAATGCGATCGCCAATTTCCCATTCTTGGGTAGCTGACATTACCTGTAAACGTTCTTCCCGTTCTAGCAAAAGAGGTATTAAAATCCCATCCTGAATTTTTTCTTGTATATGTTCTTGTTGAGATGCAAATTCTGCCACATTTAATGTAGTTGCACCTAACTTAACCTGTCCATTACTTAAATATTCATTCCAAGTTTTTATTGGTAAATCAGAAACAAAAGCCTGATCAACTTTACTATTAACCAAAGGAGAACCTTGAGGGTGACGGGGAAAAGCAGCTAAAACACAGGGGGGATTAAATTCCTCAGCTGCCCGTTGTGCTAAAACAAAATTTACCTCACCATTACTTGTAATTGCCAAAAAAGTACCCATTGAACCAATTCCGGCCTCTTCGAGTATTTCCCCGTCCAAAGCACTACTAGCAATTACCCTAAGATTTTGGGCTTCAGCTTGGGCTAAACGTTCTGGATCAGTATCAATCATCACGACACTTTCTCCCCGTTCTTGAAAAAAGCGAGCAATTAATAAACCCAAAGGATTACAGCCGACAATTACCGCCCCAGTTGCGTCTTGAGAAGTAATTCTTAACAATTTAACCAACCAGCCAGCGGTTAAACCTTGACAAAAAACTGTCATAATAATTGTTAAAAACACTAAAGCCTTAATTGAGTCACCACCATTAATGCCGCGTTGGGTGAGTAAAATCGCAAATAAAGAAGCCACAGAAGCGGAAACTATGCCTCTGGGTGCAACCCAACTTAAAAATAGTTTTTGTCGCCAATTTAAGTCACTGTTCCAAGTACAAAGAATGATATTAATGGGACGGACGACAAACATTAACACCAAAACAGTCAATAAACTCCCCCAACCCAAAGCCAAGACACTGGCAATAGATAAATCAGCCGCTAGGAGGATGAATAAAACAGAAACACTGAGAATGGTAAGTTGATTTTTAAAACTTCGCAATAAACGTTCTTCGGGAACTGAAGAGTTAGCAAATACCGCACCAGCCACCACTGTAGTCATAATTCCCGACTCGCTGCGGATGATTTGCGCTAGGGTGAATAATACCCATAACATTGCCAGTACAACCAGATTTTTCAGTTCAAAGGAGATGAAATTGGCCCGTTTGAAGATCCAACTCATTAAGTAGCCACCAATACCACCTATACCCGCACCTACACCGAAACGTAAGAGGAGACCAATAATGGCATTAATCGGGTCTGTATCACCGTTTAAAATCGTATCTAGGACTACATAAGCCAGAATAGCACCCACGGGATCAATGATAATCCCTTCTCCTTCTAACAGCGTTGCTACTTGTCTATCTACATTAATTTGTTGAATTAATGGACCAATGACAGTTGGACCAGTAACAACAACAATAGACGCATAGAGAAAAGCTATATTCCAAGGAAATTCACCCAACCAGTGAGCGGCCAGACTACCCCCCAACAGAGTGATCATTGTTCCCAGTGTCACAAGTAACTGTAAACTAACGGAAACCTTGCCCAACTCTTGCCGATCTAATTTCAGTCCTCCCTCAAACAAAATGATTGCCGTTGCTAGGGAAACAATCACTTCTAATCCTGCCCCTAGTAAGTGCGGTTGCAATAGTCCCAAACCGTCTTTACCCAAAAGAATGCCTAATAGCAGTAGTAAGACAATGCTGGGTAGCTTGAAATATGCAGCCATTACCTGGGCGCTAATGCCCGCAAAAACAGTGATCACCATCTGGATGGTGATTTCAAAAGGTGCTTCCATGTTGTAGATTTTGAGCCATAGATTTCAAATCAAAATCCTGTGTACAGAATCATATAGCAAGGAAACTGGTAAACAAGAGTATCTGGAGACCTTCATAGGCGGCGTTGCCCAAACCAAGCATGAATTTAGGTGTAGAGACGTTCCATGGAACTTCTCTACAAGAGTTTGGATATCATCAAAAATCATTTTCACACATCAAATCAGCAACGCCCATAGGAAAACAGTACCCACCAAAGTTATCTCACTAAGATTTTAGTAGATTTTATCCAACCGTCAGCAGTTTATTTCCCCTGCTCGCGCCTCTAACCCTTTCCCAGACTGCTCAAAAAAATTTTTTCCCAACCTATTGACATCCTCAAAAAAATCCGCTATATTGTTTAAAGTGATGAGAAACAAGCCCCCATCGTCTAGAGGCCTAGGACACCTCCCTTTCACGGAGGTAACAGGGATTCGAATTCCCTTGGGGGTACTAAGGAAGGGATAGAAAAGTTTTTTCTATCCTTTTATTCTTTCTAATTTCTTATTTTTTTGTAGTTCCTATAACCAAATAATTAGTTAGAGTATGGTTTCTAGAGAGCGCTGACGAATTGCTAAGAGGTTGGCTTGCAGGTCTTGACTGAGACGGCGTTCAATAATTGAGATTGGCATAGTCAGTTTAGGCCAAACTTGGATGGTGTAGCAAAGAGTAGTACCTTGTTGTTCACTGAGAAAACAAGGCTCTAAGCACCAAAAACCCGAAAAACCCTTAAAATCTCCTTCTACCATATTGAATTGGATTAATTTAGGAAATGATTCCTCTAAATCCAAAACCACACGGGCACAGAATTTAAAATTAAGTAAACTCGCTCTACCAATTTGTTCCAGTCGAATGCCTCCATTGGGATGTTCAAGAAGAGTGCTTTTGGCTAGATTGGGAATAAAATCAGGTAATGATTCATAGTCCGTGAGAATTTGCCAAACTTTTTCTACTGGTTGGGGAATTTGGATTATCGCGCTAATTTGGCGCTGTCTGTCTGATAATTTATCAACCTGAATAGCTACTTCATTGGTATCTAAGTTTTCTTCAGGAGAAATATTGTTACTGAGTGTAGAAGAATCAGTTACCATTGTTTTTTATTCTATTTACCTATAAATAACCCATAAAGCTGATATTTTGCATCCGAGTTAATACTAAAACCCATAGTGAAATGTTTAAAATCAAGTTGAAAGTGGTATTTTACCCAATTACAAGGGTATAAATGGGTAAAATTAACTAAAATTTCCAACTAGCCAGATAAACTTTCCAAGCTCAGAGGAAGCATATCACCATTTCTGGTTAATCCTAACAACATTGACTGTTGTGGTTCAATTAATTTACCTGTGAGGACACAACGTTGTTCTTGTTCCGCTATAGCACAAATACTGGCACGAATATCAGATTTAGAAAAACGCGGTTTCCACTCACCAGATTTTTGCTGGATATAATTCCACAGGATATCTCGAATTAGAGACTGATATCCTTGATTACCAGCCATATCTTTAAGTTTATCCTTTAGTACCCGTTCTAGACGAATACTAGTAACTTCCATATCAGTTGTTGAAATGCGTGTAATGGTTTGCATGATTTTTTCTCCTTACAGATATATACAGAGTAGTAATACAAGTGTAGTATCTTTAAAAAAATGTTCAATATAGCAAAATAGATTTCATATTTGAGGGGAGAGAACCGTTTTAAACCCTTCAACAACTGTGACAGTGAACTTACTGGGGAAATTGTGGTTAAGTCTTTGTGTTTATTGATAAGCTAACATTTGCAAAAAATATTTAGATAGATATACAAGCAAATCTAGAATAATAGAAGAGGATATTTATGGCTGCATTTTCAAGAGTTCAGGAACTGTGACAAATCGGTATCCTTGCTGTTTAAGCCCGCTAATAATTTCTGGTAAGGCTTTCACTGTTCTCTCCCGATTTCCTCCACCATCGTGCATTAACACAATTGCGCCAGGTTTTGCTCCTTTAAGAACATTTTTCACAAAGGCTTGAGGTTTAGCGCGAGGATCGGTGTCTGCTGAGGTGACAGACCAGAGGACAACGGAGTTTTTTTGATTTTTGGCATAAGCAGCTAATCCGTTGTTTAAATAGCCTCCTGGAGGGCGGAAAAAAGATGTTTTAACGCCTGTTGTCTTGTAAATTAGGTCATTTGTGCGTTCAATTTCACTTTTTGCTGTAGCTGCATCCATATTTCGATACCAATGATGCCAAGTGTGATTACCGATAGCGTGGCCTTCAGCTACAACTCGTTTAGCAATTTCGGGGTTAGCTTGTAAAGCATTTCCTACCCAAAAAAATGTAACTTTGACATTATTTTGTTTGCAGATATCCAGCATTTCTAAGGTTGTTTTTGGCCAAGGACCATCATCAATAGTTAACGCAATTACTTTCTCTTTATTACTGGGTTCGACTTGATAAACTGTCTTCCCCTGATATTTGCTGGGGACGGTAAAATTTAGATTTTCAATTTTAGTTGATAGTTGTGATTTTCCTGGAAATTCATGTTCAGGAATAGCAACTTTTAATGGTTTGTCATTTGTTTTTAACTGGTTGGGACTTTGGACGTTAGTACAAGCAGCTAAAGATAATAATATTGTGGCCATACCAATGATTTTGAGTTTTTGATTGTGGCTGTCTGTGGGGGTATAATTGTTAATTGGGGACATAAATTTTGTTGAGAATTTTGTTGAGAATTTTGTTGAGAATTTTATAAGAATCCTGTGCCTGAGCTAGTTATGATTCTAAATTTATCTTTTCTTGACCATTGTAGATTAAACTAATATAAACTTTAGATGATGATCTGATTAATAGAATCCTGGATGCTTTGCATATCAATCAGTGTAAATAGTATTTATGTGTTCAAATTTACCGATTTCAGTATCACAACAGTGAAAGTATGAGCAACAAAACTGCTAATTGATCAAATTTTCAGCCCTTTAAAAAAGGAAGAATCACTGTAAATACTGTTCCCTTTCCTAATTCACTATAGAAGGTAATTTCCCCCTGGTGCAAATCCACGCATTTTTTGACTATGGACAAACCTAAACCTGTACCAGGAAGTGTCCCGACGTTAGATCCGCGCTGAAAATACTCAAATAAATGAACTTGGTCCGCTTCAGGAATACCAATACCATGATCACTAATTTTAAAGATAAGTTGGTCATCTTTCTTAGACAAACTAAAGTTAACTAAATTGTGATTAGGAGAATACTTAATAGCATTAGTCAGGAGGTTGGTTATAATTTGCCGCAACAGTTTTTTGTCTACCTGAACAATCTGATAATTGCTGAAAATTTCATCACCTAAATCTATATAAAAATCAATTCCATGGGAGGTAAAACTAGCTTCTATTTGCTCCTTGAGATGACGACAGAACTTAATGATATCTAATGGTTCTAGGTTTACTTCTATTTTTTCAGCTTCAGCTTGGTTAATCATGAGGACATCATCAAGGATTTGGATGATATGCCTGATTGTATTTTGGATTGTTTCTAGATGTTCCTGTTTTCTTTTTTCACTGAGGCGATCGCTAAAATTTTGTAAAATACCCGATGATGAAGAAATAATCGCTAAAGGAGTGCGAAACTCGTGGGATGCCATGGTAATGAACCGGGATTTTAATTGATTTACTTCCTTTTCTTTTTCTAGAGCCTGACTTAATTCTGCTGTCCGTTCAGCAACGCGATTTTCTAGCTCACTTTTCAGTTCTATGAGTTGTTGATTCTGGATTTCTAAAGTTTTAGTTAATTCTCGTAACTGCAAATGTCCACGCACACGAGCAAGTAATTCCTGTTTTTGAAATGGCTTAGTTATATAGTCCACGGCACCTAAATTTAACCCTTTAATTTTATCAACAGTATCAGCCAGAGCAGTCATAAAAATTATAGGTATAGACTTGGTCAAGGGATCGGCTTTCAATTGCTGACAAACCTCAAATCCATTAATATCAGGCAACATAATATCCAATAGGATTAAATCAGGAATACTCAAACGGGCTTGTTTCATGACATTTAACCCCTCTGCTTCGATTCGCACTTTGTACCCTTCTTGATTCAAAGCATGATCAAGAATTTCTAAATTGGTGGGATTGTCATCAACTACTAAAATTATGGACTGCTTAGTTAAAGTTTTCAAAATCTTTTCCTTATGATTTATAAATTATGAATGAAAATAGCGATTCTCGTAACGGTTAACTGATTTTTAACTTTGAGTTTCATAGTGCTGAATTGTTTATAAACTTGTTCATGGGTTAGGTATTTCATCTTGAGTTTAAATACGATTAACCCCAGTATACTACGTTATTTTGAGATTAAATCCCAAGACTCTCTTTTCTAGAGTACACTATTTAGGTAAAGATGTTTTTTGTTTACTGATATTTTGCAGAAATTCACGGATCTTAACAATTTTATATCCTCGCAGCATCAAAGTCATTTTATCTATAAAGGGACGGTAAATTTCACCGCTTTGCTCCAGACGGTTTAGCTCATGATTTATTTCCCGAATTTGTCCTTTCATAGCATATTCTAGCAATATGGTTAAATCCGAGGCTGGTGGCACAACCATTTCTGTATCAGTAACTTCCATGGATGTTTTAGTGTCATTTGTCATGGATTCTGCATAAATCCAGTTCAGATGAAGTTGTTGGGCTAATATCCAATAAAGTTCTTCTGTTTTCACTGGTTTAGGTAAAAAACCCTGTCCACCGATAAGCAAGCTTTTTTGACGGTCTGCATCAAATACACTAGCAGAAGAAATAATCACGATTGTGTTTCTCAACTCGGCTAATTCACGTATTTGAGTCAGCATTTCCCACCCGTCCATAATCGGCATTTTTAGGTCAGAAATTATCAGATCAGGAGGATTTTCTATAGCCTTTTGTAAAGCTTCTTCACCATTGTTAGCTTCTATAACTATAAAACCCAAGGGAGCAAGTAAACTAACGATTACAGAGCGATTTTCCCAACGATCATCAACTACTAAAATTTGTCTACGCTGGCCAGAATATCCCACAATTTGGCCTAAATTAGTCATAGTATTAGCTTTAGCCCAGTTATCAGCCAAAGAACACTGGATCTCAAATTCAAATAAAGTGCCAATTCCCAATTCACTTTTAACTTCCAAGTGACTACCCATCATTTCTACAAAACTTTTACTAATTGCTAAACCTAAACCAGTTCCTTCTGTTTTTTGTTTAGATGTTCCCGTCTGTTCAAAAGGCATAAAAATTCTTGTTAATTCCTCGCTGTTCATGCCAATTCCAGTATCTTCAACCTGAAACTTGATTTTCACAGAAGAGGATGTCAATGTTTTTATATCATTATCACTAATAATAGCTCTAAAAATAACTTGTCCTCTATTTGTAAACTTGATGGCATTATTCAAGAGATTTAGCAAAATTTGTCTAACCCGCTTTTCATCTAGAATAACTCCTGATGGCATATTTTCTGCTAATTCGTAAATAAAATCTAGGCTTTTTTCCTCTGCTTTAATTCTGGCAATTTCCGCTACTCCTTGTAATAAAGATGGTAAATAACAAGGTACAGGATCAAGTTCCATTTTCCGGGCTTCAATTTTGGCAATATCAAGGATATCGTTAATCAGGGTGAGTAAGTGAGTACCACATTGATAAATCACAGCAATTCCCCGCTGTTGCTCCTGAGTAAGTTGTGTCCGGCTCAAAATCTGGGCATAGCCTAAAATACCATTTAGGGGTGTACGCAATTCGTGACTCATGTTAGCAAGAAACTCGCTTTTGGCTTGATTTGCTATTTCAGCTTTTTCTTTAGCAATGAATAATTCTGCGGTTCTTTGCTCAACTCGCTCTTCCAAAGTTATTAGAGATGATTGTAACTGAATAGCCATTCTCTTGAAGGAATTGGACAGATTTACCAATTCTTTAATACATTTAACTTCCATTAAAGCAAGATCTGATTCTCTCCAAAATGGTTGACAGTTGGCTAGTTCTAGAGCTTGAGTGGCTCTATTTAACTGTAGAATGGATTTATTTACACATCTAGTGGTGAGAAAACCCATCCCCGTGCTAATCAGTAGAGTTAGACCACACAATACAATGGTCAAATCAATATTGTTCTTAATTTCTTTAAGAAAATCGGTTTCAGGAATCACAACAACTGTTAGCCAATCTAAATTTCTATCAACCGACGCTGGTATAACTTCGACAAAATGCCGTTGCCCATTTTTGGATACAAAGATCAGGTTTTGTTTTGTTGTTATTCGCTCAATTCCCTGGAAATGTGCTAATAGGTTTTGAGTTGTTTCCCGAGTTAGATCGTTACGACTGTTCAGTGTATTTAATCTGTATTTACTCAAATTATCTGGTTTAGAAAAATTGAAAGAGGTTGATAAACCTAAAAGAAAAGGATCTTCACCAGTGGAACTAGCAACTAATAACCCGCTCCGTTCTAAAATAAAAGCTTGACCTGTCTTACCTATTTTCAATTTTCGCAGGAAATCCTCTAGTTGAGATAGAGGAACAGAGGTACTAACAACTCCCTGAAAAGTATTATTCTGATCAAAGAATGCTAATAAATAGCCAATAATTAAAGTTGGTTCATTGTGGTTATTTCTTGAAACAATAAAGTGCCAAATTCCCTCTCCTGCTGCATTTTTCGCTGTTTGATACCAATGACTTGATCGAGTATCTTCCGAGGGTTCGGTTTGAGAATTAATGATATTTTTAGACTGATTGTAATTCCCTAGATTGTCAGTGAAGTAGGTATTCCATTTATAATTAGTTGACTGATCTCTGAGAATAATCATCCCAGATCCATCTTTTTGTTTAGCTACTGCCAAAAATCTGTTTTTCTCTGTAGCAATGGCAACATCATTTATGTGATCAATTATTTGTAACTGCCGCCAAAAATAGTTTTTTACTGTGGCTAAATCCTGATAATTCATAATACCTAATTTGATCAGAGCCACATTATTTTCGCTAGTTTGTATTAGGTGTTCCAAATAATCATCTAGACTTTGATCAATGTGGTCAGAAATTTCTGTGATCAATTGTTTAGCCATATTCTCTATTACCTTTTCCCCAGTATAGTATGAAAGATAACCAACTAACCCCACAGCCCCGACAATTTGCAAGACAAAGGGAACAATTAGGACTAATCTCAGGGGTATTTCTTTTAATATATTCGCGCTATAGCTTTTCATTATTTAAGTAAATGTGGTCAATACCTGATTTGGGTGCGTCCATGGAACTATACCAGAGTCTATTATACACCAATACTGTTAAGGTAAGGATACAAAGTAAAGATAATTTAATTTTGGCGGCTCTAACTGAACAGTATTGTGGTATGAGGGAAAAAATTTTCGGAGTAGCAAAATTCGTTATTAAATCATTATTTAAAAGTTGAGTATGTACAATTTGCTGTATAATGGCCGGCATTAAGTGAATAAAATCACAAAAAAATTGTCGGAAATATACATAGATAATTCCCTAGAGGTCAACTTTGAGTCATGAGCTTAATTTTAGTAATCGAAGATGAAACTCAAATTCTCTCAAATCTGCAAGAAATTTTAGAATTGGCAGATTTCAACGTTATTACCGCTGTAGACGGAACAACCGGGCTACAATTGGCGAAAAATAAAAATCCTGATTTAATCATCTGTGACATTATGATACCAGGAATCAATGGCTATGAGGTTTTACAAAAACTGCGACAAGAACCCAAGTGTGCTGATATCCCCCTGATTTTTCTCACTGCTAGAGCCAACCGGAGTGATTTACGTCAAGGTATGTGTCTAGGTGCTGATGATTACATTACTAAACCTTTTGAGCCTTTGGAAATATTACAAGCAGTAAAAGCTAGGTTGCAAAAACGTTTAATCCCTGGTCAAGCCTATCTAAAAGAAGCTCGGAAGTCAGCAAGACTGCAAAAGGAAATCAAAACCAATCAGCTTGAGTTGCAAAACTCCAACGAACTGGCACAGGTTCGAGAAAGCCTATTAAGAAAAGTTTCTATAGACTTATCCAATCCTGTTTCTAACATTAACATGGCCATTTGTATGCTCAAAGAGGCCAAAACAGAAAAGCAGCGCGAGCGCTACTTATCAATTTTACAACAAGAATGTAGACGGGAAATCGAGATATTAAATGAGATTGATAGCCTGCGGGAATTATTAAGTGCTGAAAACACAAAATTGCTCCGAGATTATAAATTACTGGAGATTAATTAATATTAACAAGTAATTTGCTGTTCAGAGGATGTTTGAAAAGTCAAAAAGTTTACAGAAAATCCCCATTTTCTTGTAGGGAATAGGGGATATTTTTTTATCTGCGGTTAATTTCTTATCCCTGATAAAAACTGACGCAAGCTAAATAAACTGAGGCTTTGACCTAAATTGAGAGGTAACATAGATACACCTTCTAAGCGTGACTGTACCCAACCTTCACCCCAGTACCATTCGTGAAAGCCATCAATGGCTCCACTGAGTAGTAATCGCAAACAATTGGGTTTTACCACATCTACTCGATGATGAATGGATACAGGTCCTGTCCAAGTAGTAAATTCAAAGCCCGGTGGCAATTCTGTGGGCATTTCCGGGGGGAAATTTTGTCCTAAGAGCCATTTTTTCAATTGTACTGGATGAAGAATACTATCATGAATGGCATCAGCTGATGCTGGAATTTCGATGCGGATTTGGCTTTGTTGAAATGTACCTAGCATGGTAATGGGTAATGGGTAATGGGTAATGGGTTAATCAACGGCTTCTACTGTTTAAGCTAAAATACAAAAGTCACCAAAAGAATTGTAAGGTTTTTCATGGCAGATCAATTAATTCGTGGGACTGCGGCGAATGGGGGGATTAAAGCAGTAGGTGTGATTACCACCCGGTTAACGGAAGAAGCAAGGGTTCGCCATAAATTGTCCTATGTGGCGACAGCAGCACTAGGAAGAACAATGGCGGCTGGTTTGTTAATGGCTTCAAGCATGAAACGACAAGGCTCTAGGGTAAATGTTCGCGTTAAAGGAGATGGTCCTTTAGGTGGTATATTAGCAGATGCAGGTTTAGATGGAACTGTTAGGGGTTATGTCGGTAATCCATCTGCGGAATTGCCTCTCAATCACAAAGGTAAACTGGATGTTGGTTCTGCTGTGGGTGGGGGCTATCTTTATGTAGTCCGAGATGTTGGTTATGGCTATCCTTACTCTAGTACAGTGGAACTGGTTTCCGGGGAAATAGGTGAGGATGTAGCCCATTATCTCCTAAATTCGGAACAAACTCCTTCGGCGTTAGTTTTGGGTGTATTTGTGGGACAACAGGGGGTAACAGCAGCCGGGGGAATACTGCTACAAGTGTTACCTAAGGCGGCTAAAGATGAAGAACTGGTAGCGACTTTAGAATCAAGAGTTTCCGCTTTATCCGGTTTTACACCACTACTACAAGCGGGGAAAACATTGACGGAAATCTTGCATGATTTGTTAGGAGATATGGGATTGAACATATTTCCCGAAAGTCAAATGCTACGCTTTCATTGTGGTTGCTCTTTTGAGCGGGTGCTAGGGGCGCTGAAAATATTGGGAGAGGCTGAACTTGAGGACATGATTGTTAAAGATAATGGTGCGGAGGCAATTTGTGACTTTTGTGGTAATGTTTATCAGGCAACTAGTGATGATTTAACTCAGCTAATTCTAGATTTACAAAAAGAATCTTTAATTTCTGGTTAATGTAATTAGTCATACTCAAACCAAATAATAGTAATGTTATTGATGGGAAAGTGAGGATATTAAGCATAATATTATCTATATTTATTGATCTACCTACTTTCATATCGCTATTCAATTAATTACTGTGGTGTGAGCAATGACAGAACGGGATATTCCAGATAATTGGCCTTTGGACCAAGTAGATGAATCTATTGGGCTTCAGCCCAACTATATACCAAATAATCAAACGGCTGATACTACTGCTGTTGGTTCTCATTTTAAGTCTGTGAAGAATGGAAAAAATCAAGATGGCACTGGCCTATCTATAAATAATGCTTCTAAAGCTAATTTTTATATCAGTGTTATAACTGAGAAAATGCCACCTTGGATGAAGGGATGGATACCTTTAGCGGTAGTGCTAACTTTGATTCCTGGGAGTGTGGGGTTTTTGGCAATATCTATGTTGTTTAAACTGCCTTCTGCTCCTAATTGCCCGCAAATTTTCTGGCCTTTAGCGAGTGCGTCAGTTAGGTTACACTGCGCTCAGTTGGCGGCTTCTAAGCAAACAGTTAATGATTTGCTCCAAGCGATCGCTTTGGTGAAACAGTTACCAGAAAATCACCCTCTACGGGGGGAAATCAATCGGTTTTTAGAAAAATGGTCACGGGATATTTTACAACTAGCTGATGAGACTTTTCAGTCGGGGGATTTGCAGGGGGCGATCGCTACTGCTCGTCAAATTCCAGCGGATTTAAAAGCGAGTAAATTAGTAGAAGAGCAAATTGAAAAATGGCAGTCAATTTGGTCAAAAGCCGAAGGAATCTACCAAGAAGCGGAACAGGAACTGCGCCAAAGACATTGGCAATCGGCTTTTATGCTCACAGCTAGATTACTGCGGGTAAATAATAAATACTGGGCAAATACTAAATATGAGCAATTAAATAATATTATTGTCACGGCGCGGGAAGATGGGGATAAACTTTACAAAGCTGAAAATTTAGCAGAAACCCGGAGTTTAGATAATTTACTCAAAGCGATTAAACTAGCTAAAACGATTAAACCAGAAAGTTATTTATACCAAAAAGCCCAGGAGCTAATCACTGGATTTGCGCGGAAAATACTTAAATTAGCACAAGGGAAGATGAAAGGGCGAGATGCTGATACAGCACTGGAAATTGCTCGAAAAATCCCCCCTATTCCGGCATTACAGGCGGAAGTTGATGATTTTCTGTTTTTGGGTGAGGCGAAAAGAAGCGCTTTTATTGGTACTGTGGCTGGGTTAGAAACGGCGATTTCTCAAGCTCAACAAATAGATGCTTCTAGGGAAAATTATAATGAAGCACAGCAATTAATTGCTAGTTGGCAATTAGAACTTGAAGATGTTTCTCGCTTAGAAAAAGCCCGGAATTTAGCTAGTCAAGGTACGGTTAGTGATTTAACAGCGGCTATTTCTGAGGTACAATTAATTCCTAGTAGTAATCCCCGTGGGAAGGAAGCCCGTCAGGAAATGGGGCGTTGGCGTGGCCAGGTGGAGACGATTGAAGATAGACCATATTTAGAACGGGCTGAACAAATCGCAATTAGTGAAGATGTTAGCTCTTTACAAACTGCGATCGCTGAAGTTAGTCAAATTCGTTCGGGGCGAGCATTATATCCAGAAGCGAGGAAAAAGATTCGGCTATGGACTGCAAAAATTGAGCGTATTCAAGATCAACCATACTTAGATCAGGCTAGGGTATTGGCCGATAATGGTGATTTTAAAACTGCGATTAGTGAAGCTCAAAAAATCGCTGCATCAGGACGGGCTTTGTCGGATGAAGCCCAAACGGCTATAGATACCTGGCAAGACCAAATTCGCTCTCAGGAAAGTTGGCAAAAAGCCAAGCAAGTTGCAGATGTTGGCACACCAGAAGCTTTAGTTCAGGCTATGGAGTTGGCAAATCGGGTATCTAATCGTAACAGTTTGCGTTTAGATGTGAACATTGCCATTGACCAATGGAGTCAACAATTATTACAAATAGCACGTTCTCAAAGTGAAGATGATGTTGCCAAAGCTATTAATACAGCGAAGTTAATTCCTCGCGGTAGTAGTGCTTATACTGATGCTAGGGAACAAATTAGAACTTGGCGGCAATTGCTGGTTCCCAAATCACCACTTACTCCATCAGTGGAATCCACGCCAGAAGCAACACCAGCAGAAGAATCTCAGCCTTCAGAAGTTAGTAATTAATTAGTAATTAATTTATAATTTTGCTAATTTTAAGTATGAATTAGTCTGACGCAAAAACGCAAAGACGGAAAGATTAAGAGTGAGAAATTCTTGATTTTTTAATTTCATACTTAAACATACAGCAAGTAGCTTTGAGTGAGGTACACCTTGTGCGGGCAAGACTTGTACTGAGATTGGTCGTTCGCGTAGCGTGGCGTTAGCCATAGTATGCCCGCACCACAAGAGTTTTATTATTAATATCTGTACTTCATAATATCGGGAACTGCTGTAGCAAAGTCCTAATTTTGAATCACTAACTATTCTTCTGTAAAATCTCTCCTCCGCGTCTGGGCGACTCTGCGTGAAAAAAAAGAATTTTACCCTTGATTTTGAATTTGTCTAACTACCGTCAAAGCCGAATAACTTACCCCCGCAGTTCCTTCTCCAGGGTGGGTAGAATCACCAACTAACCACAAATTATTAATAGGAGTACGATTAGCAAAACCAAAGGGTCCAAAGGTGGAAATTCTTTGACCAATACCGCCTACAATTCCCTTTTCTCTACCTGTATAATTAGCAAAGGTACGAGGTGTGGCTGCTTCTACATAAATGATGGTTTCTGGTTTTAAATAGAAATATTGGGAAAGTTTGGATATTGCTTCTTGGGTGAATTTTTGTTTTAACTCTTCGTAATTTTCAGTTTCCCACCAGGGAGTAAAATCAACAAAGGAAGAAGCGATAATTGTGGCTTTTCCTAATGGTGCGCGGCCGTCTCCTTCATGACTTACAGATACAAATAGGGAATTATTTTCGCCAATTGGTCCATTAATATCATATAAAAATTGTAAATGCGGTGGACAATTGGCAGGAATTGCACTCTTATCTACACCTATATAAACAACAAAAGCGCCAGAAGCAGGAGGTAGTTTTTCTACTCTTTGTTTATATCCCCAAGGGGCGTTTTCTCCTAATAGTTGAACTAAGTTTTCAACTGTAACGTTAGCAATTATATGATCTGCTGCTTCTGTCCAAATTTCCCCTGTTTTCTGATTTTTAATGATTACAGATTTAGCTTGGTTATTTTCAACTTTGATTTTTTTGACGGTATGTCTCATTAATAATTTACCACCATCTCGTTCTAAAGATTCTACCAAGCGATCGCTCAATACTTGCATACTGCCTTGGAGATGAAATAATCCTTGGGGTAATTGGGATACATTCAAAGCTGTGGCTGCATAAAGTAAGGCGGTTTCTTCCGCGCTAACTTGGGAATATAATTTGAGTTGTAAATCTAAAAATGTCCGCAGTCTTTTGTCATTTCCTAAACCACATAATCGTAAAGCATCTCCCACTGTCATAAAGGTGAAAGGTGCAGTTATAAATGTACTTGGACGCACTGCTTTAATTAATTGTTTTAAATCCCATAAATTACGCGGTGGTAGCACAGGATCACGTCCTTGAAATTCCCAACTAGCATTAAATAAAGTTGTTAATAATTGCCAAAAAGATTCACTTCCCGGAAATTGTTTTTGGCGTTCTTCTTGCCATTTTTCCGCATCACGCCACACATTAATAGGTATAGACTCTCCGGGAAGATATACCGTACAAGCTGGGTCACAAGGTGTAGCTGCGGGTAATTCTATATTTAATTCCGAGAAAATGCGGTGATGAATTCCCCCAGGTTCTAAACCTGCAACTTGGGTCGCACCAACATCAAAAATAAATCCTTGACGTTTGAAGGTGGAAGCGCAACCACCAGGAACTATTGCTTGGTCAAGTACAAGGACGTTATAACCTTTATTGGATAATAATGCACCTGCCGTAAGTCCACCTATACCTGCACCAATGACAATCACACGGGATTGATTTTTTGTATGAGATAAATTTGACATAATTCTTAATATTACTAATTATTAGTTTACAATAAAAAATTTATTTATTGTCAACAAATTAGTTTAAAAGCAATTGATCTATATTTAGCGTGTATATATTAAGACAATGTAAACAAACAGTTTACACTTACAAATATTTGATTTTTGACTTATACTAGTTTTGACAGTGTTTATACTGTTAATAAATTCAGCAATAACCAGGAGTTTATGAGCAATAGTTTACAAATCTCAGAAATAGCGGTTTCTATCGTCGCTAAAAATCTCAATCCCGCAGTTTTAAACCCAGATTTTCTCAAATATACGGGAATTATTCCTGCTGATTGGGAATTAGCAAATCAACCAGTGTACAATAACAATTTAGTACAGTTGGTTTATAAAAACGGTGTGGGAATCATTGTCCAACCGAACCGACTAAATGTCTTAGAGATGATAGGACCGAAAACTCAAGCAGAGATTCAAGTAGCAGCAATTGCGAGTCAATTGATAGAAAAGTTATCTCAAATAGAGTATCAAGCAGTGGGAATTAACCCCAAAGGATTTGTCGGTTTTCCATCAGAAACGGATGCTTATCAATATATCTGTGGTAAGCTTTTATCTCCTGGTTCGTGGCAAGAATTTGGGGGGAGTAAAGTCAATGCTTCCTTGGAGTTAACTTACCCCTTAAAGCGCGGAGTTTTGAATTTAGCTATTAATCAAGTAAATGTTCAATTTGGGGAACAGGTAACACCAGCAATTTTATTTTCTGGTAACTTAAATTATCCCCTATTAGGTAACACCATCACCGAAAAAATCCAAGACTTACAACAAGTAATTGGTAACTGGCAAAATGATGTCAAAACTTTCCAGGAATTGCTAGTGGAGAAATTTTTGCCATTATCTTCTTCTGGACAAGCAATTAGTGGTTCGGTGTTTTTGAATTGAGTTAATTTAGTGTAGAGACTGTAGAGGTATTTCTGCGTTTCTAATTTTGCTATTTTATAGGTTGGGCATTTTGCCTAACCTAATATTGTGTTATTGTTTTTATACAATGGTATTTTTTGATCTAAACTACTCGATATGAGTTAAAATTGAATTATCCCAAAGAGTTGATTAAAACTAATATTTTCTCAGAGAGATATACTATTATGTGGCTAAAGAGTATTAAAATTAAAGATATCAAAGGATTTCGAGAACAAACTATTTCATTTCACAATAAAAATAATCCCTATAAGTGGATCACATTATTAGGTGAAAATGGAGTAGGAAAAAGTACATTTCTTCAAGCAATTGCCTTACTTTTAGCCGGTTCAGATGGGGCTAAAAAACTTATGTTATCTCCTCAAAATTGGGTAAGGAATAATTCGGAATATGGTCAATTAACAGCGACAATACAAAGAAATAATGATGATGAAGGCATGATGCTAAATAAAGGTAGAAACAAATTCTCTTATGATTATTCTTACTTGATCATAGGTAATAAAAATACCCGAATTGGTGGAGAAAATTATCCAGCAAATACACTAAATCCCAAAAATTCAGAAACTCTGGAATGGTTAAGAACAAATGCCTTTACTTTAGATTCTCAAGGGTGGTTTGCTGCTGGTTATGGTCCTTTTCGTCGTCTTTCTCGTAGTGAAGGCAATCCGGTAAACTTAAGAGAACTCCAAAGGGCAGATCGTGAAAGTAATTTTAGGACACAGTTTGAAGAAAATGATAGTTTGAAAACTTTTCAAGAATGGATGGTTTTTTTAGATTATCGTATTGCTAAAAATCCTGATGATGCTAAATCTAAACAGATGATGGAATTAGGAAAAAAAGCTATTATCGAACTTTTACCTGGAAATATTAAATTTGATCAAGTTACAAATGATGGAATTATTCTTTTTTCCTTAGAAAATCAGTTAATTCCTATTACTCAATTATCAGATGGTTTTCGCAGTATTATCGCTTTAGTTGGGGATTTAATTTGGCGTTTATTTCAAACCTTTTCCCATCTAGAAACCGATCCTCGTCAAGGATCAGGTATTGTCTTAATAGATGAATTAGATATTCATTTACATCCAGTTTGGCAAAGATTGATTGCTAAAAAGCTAAGAACCGTTTTTCCTAACCTACAATTTTTTGTAGCTACTCATAGTCCTTTTGTTGCTGCTGGTGCTGGAGATGATACACTTACTTTAACTGTCAAAATGATTAATGGAGAAGTCCAAATTGAACCAGTTGAGAATATTGCAGCTTATGATGCTGATTATATTTTAAAAAGTCCTGCTTTTGGTTTAGTTTCTACTCATTCTCCAGCTACACAAGAGAAAATAGATCGTTATAATTATCTGACAGCTAATAGAAATCATTTACAAGGGGAAGAAATTGAGGAATATGAAAAATTAAGACAATTTATGAAAGAATTTCGACCCATTGGAGGTAAACCAGAACCGGGTAGTTTAGAGGATAAAATTAATAAGTATTTAGAGGAAAATTTGTAATGATTCCAGTTAAAAGAACAAGCACACCAGATATTCTCAAACAAAATGCTGATAAATGGTTAAAAAAACTTCAAGAAGCTATTATCAATCTTGAAGAAATAGAGAATGATCCGACATCAAGCAAAGAACAAATTCAAGCAGCAAAGAAAAAAGTAAAAAATGCCCAAGATAAATATAATCCAGGCAAAACTGCAAAACATAAGATAAATACTGTAAAGCAGCCACTATATGATATGTTTTCTGGTAAATGTGCTTTTTGTGAACGGAAGGTTGAAATTTCAGCAGGAAGAATTGAGCATTTTAGACCTAAATCTCAATATGTTGATTTAACTTTTGATTGGAATAACCTTCTTTATGCTTGTGAAGTTTGTAATAATGCCGAAAATAAAGGAAATAAATTTCCTCTTGATTGTGATGGTAGTCAATTATTAATTGATCCCACTGATGAAGATTGTGATATATACCAATATCTTGAATTTTATTGGGATAAAGAAGCTCAATTAGCTCATGTTAACGGAAAAGATAAACGTGGAAAGGTTGTCGCAGAAATATTAAGTCTTAATAGAACTGATTTAATACAATATCGAAGTAGAAAGCTTAAAGCATTATTAGTAATATTGCGTCAACTTAGAGAAACTAGGGATAAAAAGGCCAGGGATGAAGATGCCAGCTATAAAAAAGCGATAGAATGCCTAATACAATCTTGTAAATTTGATGAGGAATATACTGCTTTTGCTCTTTTCTATATTCTTCCTTATCTTGCTCACGCTCCTCACGCATTACATATTTCCGAAGCCATAGAAATGATTAAAGAAGTTGGTAAACGAAGTCCTAGTTATGCTAAATTTGCTCGTATTGATGATTTATCATCATTGAATAAATATGAATAATTAATATGATTTGCAATCAAATTATAGTGCTTTATATTACCAGAAAAATATTCTACTAAATACTAACAGTTTATAGATGAGAAGGTTTACACCATCAAGAAAGTTGTAATATAGAAGAAGTAACATAGCTGAAACCACTATAAGCAATGACATCAACTCTGGCGAAACTTCCCCGTCTTCATGCACCCACCTTGCACCATTTACCTAATGGCTTGACTATTATTGCTGAACAAATGCCAATAGACGCGGTTAATCTTGATTTGTGGGTAAAAACAGGTTCTGCAATGGAAACTGACGCTATTAATGGTATGGCTCACTTTTTAGAACATATAGTCTTTAAAGGTACACAAAAACTCATCAGCGGTGAGTTTGAACGTCGCATTGAAGAGCGCGGCGCTGTCACTAATGCTGCCACTAGCCAAGACTATACCCACTATTATATCACAACCGCACCTAAAGACTTCGCCGAATTAGCACCTCTACAAATAGATATCGTTTGTAATCCTACCATTCCTGATCATGCCTTTGAACGGGAACGATTAGTGGTTTTAGAAGAAATTAGACGCTCTGAAGATAACCCCGGACGACGCATTTATCGCCATATCATGGAAACCGCCTTTGATACCTTACCCTATCGTCGTCCAGTCCTTGGACCTGCTGCCGTTATTTCTCAAGTCAAACCCCAACAAATGCGCGATTTTCATACTCATTGGTATCAACCCCAGTCAATGACAGCCGTAGCCGTGGGTAATCTACCAGTAGAGGAATTAATAGAAATTATCGCCACAGAATTTAATCAAAACCATCAACAAATAACCAATAAACCAACAGAAACACCAGTAATTCCTGAACCCGCATTCACAGAAATTGTGCGTCAAGAAATTATTGACAAAACTCTCCAACAAGCAAGACTAGTCATGATTTGGCGAGTCCCTGGATTAAAAGAATTAAATCAAACCTATGCACTTGATATTATTGCCGGAATTTTAGCACAAGGCAGAACTTCCAGATTAGTCCATAATTTACGAGAAGAACAGCAATTAGTATCTTCAATCTCTGTTAATAATATGAGTAACTTATGGCAAGGAGTATTTTCAATTTCCGCTAAATGCCCTGTAGAAAACTTAGCCGCCGTAGAAAAAGCGATCGCTCAACATCTTCAAATATTACAAACAGAATTAGTCAAAGAATCAGAAATCGCCCGTATTCAACAACGTGTAGCCAATCGGTTTATATTTAGCAACGAAACACCAAGCGATCGCGCTGGATTATATGGTTATTATCAATCTTTAATTGGTGACTTAGAACCAGCCTTTAACTATCCCCAACTTATGTACGCACAACAAGCAACTGACTTAATCCAAGCAGCCAAAAACTACCTATCCCCAAACGCCTATGGTATTGTTATTGTCAAACCTATTTAGTCCCATTTAGTCAATTAACCAACAATTAAAAAATCATGACCTGGCCAGAAATTGATCACCACATTAGTCAAATCACCGGAGAAAAATTCGTTAGTAATCAGCACTTACCCATCAGTGGTGGCTGTATCAACCAAAGTTATGCCATTAGCAATAGTAAAATCACCTACTTTGTCAAACTTAACCAACCTTCCCAAAAATCAATGTTTATAGCCGAGTCACTGGGCTTACAACAAATCTATAATACTCAAACCATCCGCGTTCCTAAACCACTTTGTTGGGGAATTACAAAAACCTCTAGTTATATAGTTTTAGAATGGCTAGAAATGACCCATGGTAATCATCAATCTTGGGCAGATATGGGACGGAAATTAGCAGTCATGCACAAATTTAGCACCAATAAAAGTTTTGGTTGGGACATGGATAATACCATTGGTTCAACACCCCAAATCAATAACTTTCATACCTCTTGGTCAGAATTTTATCTTCAAAACCGTTTAAACTATCAACTACAATTAGCAAAAAAACAGGGAGGAATCTTTCCCCACGCAGATAAATTATTAGCACTTATTCCCCAACTACTTGCAGATTATCAAACTCAACCGTCCCTAGTTCACGGAGACTTATGGAGTGGAAATGTAGGCTTTACCATAGAAAATGAACCTGTTATCTTTGATCCCGCAACTTACTTTGCAGATAGAGAAGTTGATATAGCCATGACCGAACTATTTGGAGGTTTTCCATTAGCCTTTTATCAAAGTTATCAAAAAGAGTTTCCCTTAGATCAAGGTTATCAATACAGAAAACCGCTTTATAATCTCTATCATATATTAAATCATTTTAACTTATTTGGTGGTAGTTATTCTTCCCAAGCCAATCAGATGATTGAGAAGATATTGCAAACTCAGCCTTGAGTAAAGTACACCCCAAAATCCTCTACCAACATAACTAACACCACCCTTCCCTATCAGCAGAATTTATAATTAAACATCGTGATTACGTAATTGTAAACCTAACCCTTCATCCCGACTTCTAACACCGTAATAAACCACAGCCTTCACAGTTTGCAGAAAAGGAAGAATAAAAGCAACACCCACAAAACGTATTCCAAGTATTAACAAAAAAGAAATCATAGAAAAAATCTTTGAAAAAATCAGATCATTTTCCCTTAAAAAAGGCATAATAATTAACCCAATAATAGTAATAATAGTAGTAATAATATTAATAACGATTTTCATAATAAATTGGATAGGAATAGTAATTAAAAACCCAATTAAAAAAATTAACACAATCCTGCCCACATTTCCCTTACTTAGTTCCCAACTCCGATTAATCGTTGAACTACCATTAACATCATCTTCAACTGCTAAACAAACATCTACTAAATAAAATCTAATTCCTATCCACAGTATACCCATACAGCTAATTATCACAGATACAATCGCTATTAAACGATAAATAATTCTATTAGTTACAGTTACATCTTGTGATATTAATATCTCTGATATACCTATTAGTAAACCACCAATAAGTTTAAATACAACTCCAACACATAAGCCAATAGCAACCATGAAAATCATATTCACAAAAAAATCCCATAAACGGGAATTAACAAATCGTTCACCTGATGAAACGCTTTCAGGTTGGTTAACCAATTCACCAAAAGATAAACGAGAAATCAAAGCTAAGAGCGCGTAAAATTTAACCCAGCCATAAATAGGAACTAGTAACCAAACACAAGCCTTAAGAGCTATGAGAAAATATTTTTTTAAATGACAACGGTACAATCCCATTGCCGTACTGATAACATTAAAGATATTTAAAGGTTCAATAAAGTTAGGAGAATTAAAATTTTTAGACATGACGTTAATTTTTTCCTGAAAATACAGCAGTTACCTGGAAATTATTTTAAGTTAATCTATACCAAATATTGACAAATTTACATAACTTAAACCTTTAGTTATTAACAGTAGTAATTACTCTTGTAGTGCCGGCATCTTGCCCCCTAGATACAGCAGTTCCCGCTCTTATGAAATACAGATATTAATCATAAAACTCTTGTAGTGCCGGCATCTTGCCCCCTAGATACAGCAGTTCCCGCTCTTATGAAATACAGATATTAATCATAAAACTCTTGTAGTGCCGGCATCTTGCCCCCTAGATACAGCAGTTCCCGCTCTTATGAAATACAGATATTAATCATAAAACTCTTGTAGTGCCGGCATCTTGCCCCCTAGATACAGCAGTTCCCGCTCTTATGAAATACAGATATTAATAATAAAACTCTTGTAGTGCCGGCATCTTGCCCCCTAGATACAGCAGTTCCCGCTCTTATGAAATACAAAGTTGAATCATAAAACTCTTGTAGTGCCGGCATCTTGCCCCCTAGATACAGCAGTTCCCGCTCTTATGAAATACAGATATTAATAATAAAACTCTTGTGGTGCCGGCATCTTGCCCGCTAAATACAGCAGTTCCCGCTCTTATGAAATACAAAGTTGAATCATAAAACTCTTGTGGTGCGGGCATCTTGCCCGCACAAAGTGTACCTCACTCAAAGCTACTTGCTGTATATACCTCATAACACCGGGAAGTACTGTATAGACTCGCATTATAGACATTAAAAACATCCTTTAACTTAAGATTAAAACGAATTTGTGTTTTCAGTCCCCAATAAAATTTTAGACTTTAGATTTTAGATTATATAGACTCGCATTATAGACATCAAAAACATCCCTTCACCCCACTCACTTTAAATCCAACAATCCTACTTCCTTTAACTTAGGATTAAAACGAATTTGTGTTTTCACTCCCCGTGCTTTTAGATTTGCCAAAATTTCCTCTTCAACACGCCGCGCTACACTTTTCAAAACCTTACCTTTTCCCACCTCATCAATAGCTATATTCTGGTAATTGTCCTGTTCCTCTGGTGTCATTAATTCCTTGACATCTATAGAACTAGTCCATTTTTGTTTACATAAAGTTTCAGTAATAAAAGTAGCCTTATTTTCAGCAATCCAAGCATTTTCAATATTTTCTAAAATTGTGCGATTAGGACGTTCTATAGTTTGCACCTTCACCCAATAACAGTTCTCAGATTGACGGACTAAATGCTGCTTTAAACTCAGATAAATATCACGGGAATAGCCAATAAATTCCAGTTTTTTATCTTCATTAAAAATAGCATAAACTCCAATTTTTCCTTGAAAGTCCGTTATTAATTCACCATCTTCATCAATATAAGCATAATATTCAAGGCTGGCTAAAGTTGGTATTTTGATTTCCGTTGTCATAAATGAATTTAAAAGTTATTGATCACAATCATAATTTAGCTAATTTTGGTTCTTAAGTAGAGAGAATAGAAAATCTATTTAGTTTATCTACTTCAAATCGAACAACCTGATAAGGTGTGTTAAGAGTCGCTAACACACCCTACAGTTTACTAGATTTTATTCCTCATCGTTTTCCTCAAAATCATCATCAAAATCATCATCATCCGCATCATCATCTTCTATAACCAAATCATTAATTTCATCAGCAATCAAATCATCATCATCATCTAAAATCAAACGTTCCCCACTACCAAAAAAGTTACCACCAAAGCCCCCTTCTCCCATTCCTTGACTATCCAAATTATAGAGTTTAGCCGTACGGTCATCTAAAACCATATCCAAAGAATCATCAACCTCATCTAAAATCCCATCCCCAGATCCACCAAAACCCATATCCATTACATAATCGTCAATCGCTCCCGCTTCCTCAAAAGTGTTATAACCAGTACCCGCAGGAATCAACCGCCCAATAATCACATTTTCCTTCAAACCCCGCAGCCAATCAGACTTACCCTCAATAGCCGCCTCCGTTAATACCCTTGTAGTTTCCTGGAAAGAAGCAGCAGAAATAAAACTATCAGTATTTAGAGATGCCTTAGTAATCCCCAACAACATCGGTGTATATTGTGCCTTTGCACCACCAGTAATCGCCATCGCCTCATTCACCTGTTCCACCTGTCGTAGTTCCACCAACTCACCAGGTAACATGATTGTATCCCCACCGTCATCAATCCGCACCTTATTCGTCATCTGGCGCACAATTACCTCAATGTGTTTATCCGCAATCTCAATCCCTTGAGACTGATACACCATCTGTACCTCATTCACCAAAAACGTTTGTACCTTTTGCAGAGCCAGACTAGCACAGGTATAAACACCGTCCTCCGACCCCAAACTAAAAAACAGTTCTAAAATCTCATGGGGATTAGAAGGGCCATCCGTTAAAGGTTGACCCGCCACCACCTGCGCCCCATCAGGAACAATCAAATTTTGTCCAGGTCCAAGAGGGTAATCCGTCACCGTCCCATTACTTTCCATAATTTTTATAGAATAAGCCTCACGGGAAATAGACGTTACCTCATCACCATCCCCATAAATCACCTTCACCTCCCCCGGACGACGGGCTAAAATACAAGCTTCCTTAGGTTTACGAGCTTCCAAAAGTTCCTCAATCCGGGGTAAACCCTGGATAATATCCCCAGTCTTCGCCCGTTCAAACACCAACAACACCAAATTATCCCCCCGTTGCACCAAATCCCCATTCTCTACCTGTAATACCGCTCCTGGACTAACTCGGTAAGGACGACCAACGCGAAGAGTAATAGTGTAAGCTGAACCGTCCTTTGTTAATTGTCCATCCTCAGTTGTCTTGCTACTGACCACTTCTACAACTTGTCCAGATTCTATAGCCCTTACCCCGGTCACTATCTCGCCACCCTCAACTACCAAATCTCCAACCTTCACCCTAGGTAACTCATTGGTACTGATAGTAATTAAATCCTCCTCTCGCAACACCAAACAACGCCGCACAGTTTCCGCACTCTGCTGCACACCCCGGACAACTCCCCCCTCCTTACACAAAATCTTAGTCCGAGCTACAACCGCACCCGGAGCAATAGTCTCACCATCCTCAACCTCCAAATTAGTTTGGGTACTGCCTTGAGTAGTATCCGCCGCAATATCTCGACGCATCACCAAAGACTCCAAAATCACCAACTGCAAACGCTGTATTTCCTCATCTTCCCCATCAGGAATTAACTCAATATCCGCCGCCAAAGGAGAAGTACCGTGTTCCGTTTCCGTTGCCTGTTCAATTTCTAACACTATCTGCGTCCGCAGCAACTCCACACCCTCCACAGACTTCACCCGCTCCGAATCCTTATAAGGAATCCGTTGTACCGCCCTCAATTGAATAGAGCGCCCCGTGTGTTGACTAATGGAAGTAGTAGAAGGTACATCTGGAGTCGTTGGTACAGCAAACTCCACCACCGGACGGCTCAACAACGCCGGTCCTTCCGGGCTTTCTACATATTGGATATAACGCAATTCTGTAGCAATCATACCCTGTAATTCTTCCCCCGCTTGTAAGAAAGTATTATCATGAGCGATCGCCGTTTCTGGATCATCCACCATCAACAACTCACCCGGTTTAATCACAACCTCCCGGAGAATATCATTCTTTTGAGTAATCTCAATTACACCACCCGTCTGACAAAAAATATCCTTAACTACTTCCGTACCAGGTTCTACAAACTGACCATCTTCCACCAACAGCAGAGAAATATCCTTATTTACCTCATGGGTTTCCTCAGGTATCCATAGCAGCGTTCCCCCCTGCACCACCTCATAACCTAGCTTCGCCTTACCCTTCTTCTGCACCTCAATACCAGCAAACTTCAAAAAACCGCCCGTAGTAGTCCGGTAACGATCATCAATCAATTCCGCCACCACCTGACCATTCTGAACCTTAGTCCCCGGCGTAGCCCGCAGATTAAACTCCTGGTTATTAGTAGTCGTAATTAAATAGCTATTACGTCCTTGGGAACTTTGAACCGTCACCGCAGCCTGATCCAAAACCACAGAAGCCGTAATAATCTCAATTTCCCTAGTCGCCTTCTCCGGTGCTATTTCCGGTAAACGAACCACACCACCATGAATAGTAGTCAGCTTAGTTTCCGCCAAAACTCCATTAGTAGCAATCGCATCACCATTTTTCACCACCAACTCCGCCCCCGGCGGCAAATTATAAACATCCCCAGACAGAACCCAAATCAACCCACCCCTAGAAGCAGTAGTAGTAGTATTACCTTGACGGTCTACCTTTTGTTCCGCCACCACCTCCGCAAATCTCACCTCACCAGCCAAATCCGTAGCTACATCCTTAACAGCCTTCTCCGTATTGGTTCTCGTCGTTTTACCACCCAGAGCCACCTCCGCCACTAAATGACCCGCCAACACCTGCTGACCATCATGAATATATAGAGTAGAACCTTGAGTAACCGCTATTTCTTGACTTTGGGTATTACCTAGTTTCTTATCCCCCTCAATCATCAAAATTCCATCAGCTTCCACATACAAAGCATCTTCACCATGACGAGTACGATAAGGACGAGTTTTTAACTTCCGGGGAATCTTCACCGTCCCCCCCACCTGAGAACGCACCTGTTGAGCCACCTCACCAGTAAACACCCCACCAGTGTGGAAAGTCCGCATCGTCAACTGAGTACCCGGCTCACCAATACTCTGAGCCGCAATAATCCCCACAGCCTCACCCAGATCCACCATCTTCGCGTGAGCCAGACTCCAACCATAACAATGTTGACAAACAGAACGAGCAGCTTCACAAGTCAAAGGACTGCGGACAATCACCTCCTTCACCCCCGCCTTTTGAATAGCGATCGCCAAATCATCATCAATAGGAGTATTCCGCACCGCAATCACCTCACCACTCACCGGGTCAACCACATCCTCAGCCACCACCCGACCCATCAACCGTGAAGCCAACTTAATTAAAACCTTACTACCCTCCGTCATAGCCCGCACAGCCAAACCCTTAGTAGTCCCACAATCAATTTCCCGGACAATCACATCCTGAGAAACATCCACCAACCGACGAGTCAAATAACCAGAATCCGCCGTCCGCAGCGCCGTATCTACCAGACCCTTCCGCGCCCCATAACTAGAAATAATATACTCCGTAACAGTCAACCCCTCACGGAAATTAGTCTTAATAGGTAAATCAATAATTTCCCCCTGAGGATCCGCCATTAGTCCCCGCATCCCTACTAATTGCCGCACCTGAGAAATATTCCCCCGCGCCCCTGAAAAAGCCATCATATAAACAGAGTTAAGCGGATTAGTCTTCTTAAAATGAGTAACAACTTCATCCTTCAAAGACTCCGACGTACTATTCCAAGTATCAATCACCTTTTGGAAACGTTCCACCTCAGTAATTTCTCCCCGTTGATAACGTTCCTCCGTCGCCAGAATTTCCCTTTCCGCCGCCTCCAACAACTCTTTCTTAGAAGGAGGAATCATCAAATCATCCACACTAATAGACACCCCCGCCTTAGTCGCATAGCGGAAACCCAAATCCTTGAGCTTATCCGCCATCACCGCCGTCCGCGCCGTTCCATAGTGAATAAACGCCCAAGAAATCAAATCTCTCAGTTTACCCTTATTAACCACAAGATTGCGAAAAACCGCTTTAGTCGTCATAGATTTATCCTTTATCTGTTGTTAGTAGGGGCGAACAGCCGTTCGCCCTTACAAAGTTTTAAACACCAACCACCAACCACCAACCAATTCCTGATTTGGCAAAAAGCGGACTTTCAAAATCGAGAGTAAATTAAAAAACCCCGCACCCCTCAAGCATCTATCGCTTCCTGAATCGCCTTGTTATAAATAGCGCGTCCAGGAGTCGTATAAACGTATTGAGAAATTAAATTCCCTTGAGCATCCTCACGAACCCGACGGAACTTATACCTTAAAGTCCTGCCCCTCACCTTACCCAAATCATCCTTATCTTCTATCACCTCTAAAGGTTCAGTATCTGGTTCACCTGAATCAACCTCCCCATCAAAACGCACATAGATATAGGCATGAAGATCCACCTGTTTAGCTTCATAAGCCATAATCACATCATCCAAAGAAGAAAAATATTTTCCCGCCCCCTTAGTAGCCTGGGGATTTTCCGCAGTCAAATAATACGCCCCTAATACCATATCTTGACTAGGCGTAACAATAGGCCTACCCGTAGCAGGAGACAAAATATTATTACAAGCCAACATCAACAACCGCGCCTCCGCTTGACTTTCCAAAGACAGAGGCACATGAACCGCCATTTGGTCCCCATCAAAATCAGCATTAAAAGCCGGACAAACCAAAGGATGTAACTGAATAGCCCTACCTTCTACCAAAATCGGTTCAAAAGCTTGAATCCCCAACCGGTGCAACGTCGGCGCTCGGTTTAACATCACCGGATGTCCCTCAATCACCTCCTGCAACACCTCCCAAATACAGGGGTCATTGCGAGCAATCAACTTTTTCGCCGCCTTAATATTATTCACCATACCCGAACGAATCAAGCGATTAATCACAAACGGCTGAAACAACTCAATGGCCATTTCTCTGGGTAAACCGCATTGGTGGATCTTCAACTTAGGTCCAACCACAATCACAGAACGTCCAGAATAGTCCACCCGTTTACCCAACAGGTTTTGTCTAAACCGACCTTGCTTACCCTCAATAATATCTGACAAAGACTTCAGAGGACGATTATTAGCACCCACCACAGTCCTGCCACGACGACCATTATCAATCAAAGCGTCAACAGCCTCCTGTAACATCCGCTTCTCATTACGGACAATAATCTCAGGTGCTAATATTTCCTGAAGTCTCGACAAACGATTATTACGATTAATCACCCGACGGTACAAATCATTCAAATCACTAGTAGCAAACCTACCCCCATCTAATTGCACCATAGGGCGTAAATCTGGAGGAATCACCGGAATCACCTCTAAAACCATCCACTCCGGCTTAGAACCAGTAGCGATAAAATTATCAATTACCCGCAAACGTTTAATTAACTTCGCCCGCTTTTGTCCCTTCGCGTTAGTAATTTCCTCCCGTAGAGACTCCGCCTCCTGCTCCAAATTAATATCCGCTAAAAGCCGTAATAGTGCCTCCGCACCAATACCCACCTCCACACCTTCCAATTGAGAATCTTCACTATAAATAGCATCCTCAATCTCCAGCCATTGATCCTCACTCAAGAGTTGCTTATAACTCAAAGTATCCGCATTACCCGGACGCAACACACAGTAAGAATTGAAATAAACAATTTGCTCCACATCTCGCAAAGGCATATCCAAGAGAATAGCAATATAACTAGGAATACCCTTGAGATACCAAACATGAGCCACAGGAGCAGCCAACTTAATAAAGCCCATCCTGTGACGACGAACACGGGATTCAGTAACTTCTACACCACAGCGCTCGCAGACTATACCTCTATGGCGAACACGCTTATACTTACCACAATGACATTCCCAGTCCTTAGCAGGTCCAAAAATACGTTCACAAAACAAACCATCCATTTCCGGCTTCAGAGTCCGGTAGTTAATAGTTTCTGGTTTCGTCACTTCACCAACTATCTGTCCATTGGGTAAGGTTCGTTCACCCCACTTGCGAATCCGCTCTGGTGAAGCGATACCAATTTTCACGTAATCAAATTGATTAGATTGAGGAGGTCTCATAATTTTAGATATTGGATTTGATTTTAGATATTGGATTTGAGATTAAAAGGTAGGGAATAGGTGACAGGTGACAGGTGCTACGCCACGGGGACAGGGAAGAGGTGACAGGTGCTACGCCACGGGGACAGGTGCTACGCCACGGGGACAGGGAAGAGGTTTTGGGCAATTTTACTTTTCTTTACTTATGTCGGTTTTTTCTGTTTATCTACTTAGATCCCAGATTCGTTATTTTGCAAGGAGCGCGTTTTCAAAATCGAGAGTAAATTGAAAAACCCTTTTCCACCCCGCACCCCGCACTCCACACCCCGCACTCCGCACCCCACACCCCACACCCCACACCCCACACCCCGCACCCCGCACTCCGCTTAATCATCATCCTCCAAGGACTCATAGGAAAGCGACTCATAAACTGGTCTAGAAGGTGTACGTCGCGGTGCCAAATCCGCCATCAAGTCCACCTCTACATCCAAAGAACTACCATCAGCTTGAGTTTCCACTTTATGAACTGCAATATCTAAACCCAAAGACTGCAACTCCCGCATCAACACTTTAAAGGACTCAGGAGTACCTGGACGAGGAATAGCTTTACCTTTGACGATGGCATTTAGAGCTTCATTACGTCCTTGCATATCATCAGATTTCACTGTCAATAACTCTTGCAAGGTATAAGCAGCCCCAAAGGCTTCCAAAGCCCAAACTTCCATTTCTCCAAATCTTTGTCCACCTTGCTGGGCTTTACCACCTAAAGGTTGTTGGGTAACCAGAGAATAGGGTCCGGTAGAGCGAGCGTGAATCTTGTCATCAACCAAATGCACAAGTTTAAGCATATACGCTACCCCGACTGTAACGGCACGGTCAAAGGGTTCGCCGGTGCGACCATCATAAACCATGATTTTGCCGCAATTTTCTGGGTTATATACCCAATCTCTACCTGTTTCTTCCCTAGCCTCCTGGAGCTTGCCATGCACTAAACGCCGAGAGGTCTCTTCTCCATACATCTCATCGAAAGGAGTGACTTTAAACCGCACGCCTAGATTATGCCCAGCCCAACCTAAAAGGCACTCAAACACCTGACCCACGTTCATCCGGCTAGGTACACCCAAGGGATTGAGAACAATATCTACAGGGGAACCATCTGCTAAAAAAGGCATATCTTCCGCTGGCAGAATTCGGGAAATAATACCTTTATTACCGTGTCTTCCAGCCATCTTGTCCCCAACTTGGATTTTGCGCTTTTGAGCGACATAAACCCGTACTACCATGTTCGCCCCTGGTGGCAATTCATCACCTTGTTCTCGGGTAAACAGCCGCACGTCAACTACCCGACCTTTCTCGCCATTAGGTACACGCAGTGAATTATCACGGACATCACGAGCTTTTTCACCGAAGATAGCCCGCAGCAGCTTCTCTTCTGGTGGTTGGTCTGATTCTCCTTTAGGAGTCACTTTACCGACCAAAATATCACCAGCATCTACCCAAGCCCCAATGCGGATAATACCCTGCTCATCCAATTGTCTCAGGGCATCTTCACCGACGTTAGGAATTTCCCTAGTAATTTCCTCTGGTCCGAGTTTAGTTTGTCTAGCTTCAATTTCATACTTCTCAATGTGGATAGAAGTATAGATATCTTCTTGTACCAAACGCTCAGAAATGAGAATCGCGTCTTCATAGTTGTAGCCCTCCCAAGGCATATAAGCTACAACAATATTTTGTCCTAAGGCCAGTTCTCCCCCTTCTGTAGAAGAACCATCGGCCAATACCTGACCAGCCACTACTTTCTCCCCAATTCTCACCAAGGGCTTTTGGTTTAAACAAGTATCTTGGTTAGAACGTTGGTATTTAGACAGATTGTATCTAATCTCTTGAACCTTATCTGTACTGAAATCCTCATCATCCGTCACCCGTTTTTCTGCCAATGAGGACTGACCACTAATCACTGACCATTCACTACTGACCCGGACACGAATTTCCGTGGCATCTACATACACCACTTCCCCGTCTGTACGGGAAACTATCACCATCCCAGAATCTCTCGCTGCTTGTGCCTCCAGACCGGTTCCTACCAAGGGGCGTTCTGGCTTCAACAGCGGTACAGCCTGGCGCTGCATATTAGAACCCATCAATGCCCGGTTAGCATCATCATGTTCCAAAAAAGGAATCATGCTAGTAGCAACTGAGACAATCTGCACAGGAGAAACCGCTACATAATCTACTTGTTCAGGTTCTGTGGTTGTCCAGTCTTGGCGATAGCGAACAGGTACTTGAGGTCCTTTAATATAACCATTTTCATCTAGAGGAATATCCCCTGTTGCTGTCCGCAAATCATCTTCTTCATCTGCTGTCATATAGACAGGAGGAAGGTCAAAAAGAACTTTACCGTTTTCCACGGGTCTAAAGGGTGTTTCTAAAAAACCATAGAGATTGACGCGGGCATGGGTAGCCAACGAACCAATTAGTCCGGCATTTGGTCCTTCTGGTGTTTCAATGGGACAAATCCGTCCGTAGTGGCTAGGGTGGATGTCTCTGACTGCAAACCCGGCTCTTTCTCTAGTTAAACCCCCAGGTCCCAAGGCACTGAGGCGGCGTTTATGGGTTAATTCTGCTAGGGGGTTGGTTTGGTCCATGAACTGACTTAGTTGGCTGGAACCAAAGAACTCTTTAATGGCTGCTACTAAGGGTTTGGGGTTAACCAGGGATGCGGGGGTGAGAACTTCAGCATCGGATACTGTCATCCGTTCTCGAATAATTCTTTCTAAACGATTTAAACCGACTCTGACTTGGTTTTGCAGTAATTCACCCACGCTTCTGACTCGGCGATTTCCCAGGTGGTCAATATCATCTATACTACCAATATCAAATTCTAGGTTAATTAGGTAGTCAATGGCGGCTAAAATGTCCCCAGGGGTGAGGACTCGCATGGTATCAGGGGCGGAAAGGCGGAGTTTTTTATTAAGTTTATAACGACCAACCTTCCCCAGATCATAGCGTTTAGGATCAAAGAAGCGGGAGTCTAAAAGTTGTTGTCCACCTAAAACTGTGGGCGGTTCACCGGGGCGAAGTTTCCGATATAATTCCATTAGAGCTTCTTCTTCGGAAAATTGCCCTTCTTTTTCTATGGTTTTTTGGAAGTATTCTGGATGGCGCAGGGCATCAAATATTTCATTATCTGATAGTCCTAGTGCTTTCAGAAGTACCTGGGCTGATAATTTCCGGGTTTTGTCTATCCGTACCCAAACTAGGTCGTTACGATCTGTTTCAAATTTGAGCCACGCGCCCCGGTTAGGTATTAAGCTGGCAGAATAAGTCCGTCGTCCGTTTTTATCTATTTCTGATTTATAGTAAACTCCAGGCGATCGCACAATTTGATTGACTATTACCCGCTCTGCTCCGTTGATAATAAACGTGCCTCTGTCTGTCATCAAGGGCAAATCGCCAATAAATACTTCTTGTTCTTTGATGTCTCCTGTTTCTTTGTTCAATAGACGGGTAGGAACATACATCTGCACTGCATAAGTGCTATCTCTACGCTTAGATTCTTCGACGCTGTATTTAGGCTCTTTGAGTTTGTAATTATTTCCTAAAAAGTGGAGTTCTAGTTTGCCAGTGTAGTCTGTAATTGGACTAAAGGAGTTCAGTTCTTCTATTAGTCCTTCTTCTAGAAACCAGCGAAAACTAGAACGCTGGATTTCAATTAAGTCGGGTAATAGAAAGGCGGATTCCATATATTTGTCGTTAGTCATGCCTTTACCTTTGTCAACCTGGTTAAACTTGCTAATAGCTTGGGTGGTGTAGCCTGGACTTAGGCTTTGTGCTAAAATGTAAATCGGGAATGATGAAGTCTATAAATTGCGGGCAAAAGCCTGTTGTTGGGCTTTTGCCTGGGTCATTTTTTCTACTTCACACTTCATGCCTTGTACTGCATTCCTGACTGTGATCTGCTATATAAAACCTAGACAAAACTAGACTTTACTTTCTACTTCAATTATCCCTCAGTAGACTTACACACTTTAGCCCAAAGCGATAGATTAATTGCTCCCAAAATTGATGATTTTGGCGAGGGTGGGATTTTGGGGCGTGGTGCTGGCCATAGCATTATGGATTTAATATTGCTATGATTGTCTGGATAAGACAATTACTTTTAAGGATTTTCTATAGGTTTGATATACCGATAGCGGCATAACCGTGACTGAATTGTTGTTTGCCAAATTTTCAGCCACTATGCTTGTTACCACGGAGTGATGGTGATTGAGAGCATCCGTTTGTGGAGATTTAAGTGGATGGACGGACAACTTGGGATTTTAGATTTGGTTGTGAAATGAGCATGATTGTTGAGATTCATTCAGGGGCTTAAAACCAGGAATTCTCGGCGGAGTACAGTCAAGACGATCACATTTACTGGATCTTTAAGAATTATTATCCTTTCTCTATCATTATGGCTTAACCTAAATGTTTTGGAGTGAATAATTCTAGCACATTTCTATCTTCCAGATGTATCATGATGAGTTAAATCAATATTCATCTTAGGGGGGTGATTGTCATCTATAGTGCTAGACCGAATAATTTACAAGCGTTTTCGGTGGTTTTCTGGGCAATTTCCTCGATTGTTTCTCCTCGTAGTTTGGCTAATGCTGCCGCTACATAATAAACATGAGCAGGTTCATTGCGTTTTTCACCGCGTTTAGGTACGGGTGATAAAAACGGGCAGTCTGTTTCTATGAGCAATTTATCGCTACTTACAATGGCCGCGCTCTCTTGAATAGTTAGAGCATTTTTAAATGTCACTGTTCCACTAAAGCTAATATAGAAACCTAGATCTAAAAACCATTGAGTTTCTTCTGGTGTCCCTCCCCAGCAGTGCATGACACCCCGTAACTTTTCCCCATACAAATCCCGCCATTTTTGCAATATATCCCTCACGACTGGTGCAGCATCACGACAATGGATGATCACCGGTAAATTCAGTTCACAGGCGATGGCCAATTGTGATGTAAATACCTCTTGCTGATGGTGATAGTTATCTGCTTTGTAGAAATCTAACCCCATTTCCCCAATGGCTACCACTTGGGAATGAGAACTGGCCAAAGACTTGATTAGGGTAGCCGTTTGGTGATCCCATTTATCAGCATCTAGAGGATGTAGCCCTACAGCAAAGCTAAGTTCAGGGAACTGCGCTGCTATTTGGCTAATGCTGGCAAATTCTTGCGGGTGAACACAGGAGTGGATCAATCGGACTACTCCTGCTGCTTGCCACCTGGCGCGTACTGCTGCTAAATCTGGCTGAAAAATGTCAAAGTTAATGTGTACGTGGGTATCTATGAGTTGCATGGCTTGTTAGTTGTCAATGTTCAGTGGTCAGGGCTAAACCGACCAGGACTTTGGCAAAATAGAACGTGGGGTAATTCGTGAATTACCCCTGAGAATGGGGTTTCCTGTTATATTTTGGCAATTGTCCTACAAACCGGGGCCACCACGGGGGGATTGCCCCTACCGAATTTTTGACTAAGCCGTGAGGGTTTTGTGTTTGTGAGCCAGTCTTGACTTTTTCCTGGACCCATTGTTGGGATGAAGCACGCCCTTCTTCACAGCTTTATCAATTTTGCTGTAAGCTTCGGACATTTTTACTTCTACTTCCTGCTTGAGTTCTGTTGTCGGATTAGCAGCATAAGCTTCTACAGAACTAAAGTATTTCTTCATCAGCGTCTTTACGGCTGATTTATATGCTTTATTACGCAGTCGGTTGCGTTCTGCGATTTGGGCGCGTTTAAGAGCAGACTTTGTATTCGCCACAGTAATTCCAAAAAAGACTATTAATTATGTACACACACTACTAGGTTTAATTAATATAGCATCATTTTCGCCAATGTTATAATTTCCAGAAAAAAATTTTTTATTTGGACCAGAAGGGCTTGAAATTGAGAAGTGGGGAAATAGGGTAAAATGGATAATTGAGAAAAAAAGGGGTGTAATTGCGGGAATTAATTGTGGGAGATGGTGAAATTTCCTGAGTTGGTTGAGTTTTATAAAGTAGTATCAAAAAAAATCCAGGTTAAGCTAGAGAAGAGAATCAGATCCAGGTTGATAACCTAAGTCAAGCAGGGCGGATTCAAAAGTCAAGAATCAAAGGTCAAAAAGCTTACATGATGAGCTTTTTAGCTATTTTTGAATAACTTGCTATTGATGTCATGCTGTAGCGGCGAGTAAAAAGCCTAAACCTGGTTCTGGTTTGAGAAGATTGTAAAATTTTGCATTGTCATTACTCCATGCTGCGAATTATTACTGAGCAAGCTGACGTTAGAGCAGAACTGCAAAGGATCTGTGGACGCACCCAGGATGAACAGGTAATTCACAAAGAAGCAACAGTACGCGAAGTGTTGCAAGCGGTGAAGCGCCAAGGGGACAAGGCTGTACTACACTATACAGCGGAATTTGATCAGCAAACCCTAAAACCAGAAGAACTAAAGGTAACAGGCTCAGAATTAGATGCAGCATATCAACAGGTATCTAAGGATTTGCTGCGCTCTATTCGCCTAGCTTGCGAAAAAATAGAGACTTTTCACCGTCAGCGAGTTCCCAAAAGCTGGGTACAATTTGGCGATGATGAGGTAGTATTAGGTAAGCGCTACACGCCCGTAGACCGTGCAGGTTTATATATACCAGGAGGTCGGGCTTGTTATCCCAGTACAGTGTTAATGAATGCCATTCCGGCGAAAGTAGCGGGTGTGCCACGGGTGGTAATGGTGACACCTGTGAGAGGAGGTAAAATGGTTAATCCTGCGGTTTTGGTAGCGGCTCAAGAAGCGGGAGTTCAGGAAATTTACCGAATTGGTGGTGCTCAAGCTATTGGGGCTTTGGCTTATGGGACAGAAACTATTCCCAAAGTAAATGTAATTACAGGACCGGGTAATATTTATGTCACTTTGGCGAAAAAATTAGTTTACGGAACTGTGGGTATTGATTCTTTAGCAGGTCCTAGCGAAGTGCTAATAATTGCTGATGAAACGGCTAATCCTGTGTATGTAGCTGCGGACTTGTTAGCGCAAGCAGAACATGATCCTATGGCCGCTGCGATTTTGCTGACAACAGATGCTATTGTGGCTAAAAAAGTGCAAATCGAGGTAGAAAGACAATTGGTAGATCACCCGCGCCGGCTAGATACGGAAAAAGCGATCGCCCATTATGGTTTAATTGTGGTGGTGGAATCCCTGTCTGCCGCAGCGGAACTTTCTAACGAGTTTGCACCGGAACATTTAGAATTAGAAGTTGCTGATCCTTGGGCTTTAATTAACCATATTCGCCATGCGGGGGCAATTTTTATGGGTAGTTCTACACCTGAAGCAGTGGGAGACTATTTGGCAGGTCCAAACCATACCCTACCTACTTCTGGTGCCGCCCGTTATGCTTCGGCTTTAGGGGTAGAAACATTTTTAAAACACTCAAGTATTATCCAATACTCACAAACTGCACTAGAAAAAGTGGCATTGGCTATTGACATATTAGCAACTACAGAGGGTTTACCTTCCCATGCTGATTCTGTTAAATTCAGGGTAGATGAGAGGTGATAGGTGGTACAACACGGGTATACTGTTAGATTGTAGATTGGGTAAAACGGAGTGTTCACGTAGCGTGCCGAAGGTGTAACCCAACACGGAAATGTTGGGTTTTTTTAAACCCAACCTACAACTGAATTAAAAATGCGAACAATTGCGGATATTAATGAGAAAATCAGCCAAAAACGGGCGATAGTCTGGACTGCTGAAGAATTGAAAGCACGAGTTGGAGAAGTTGGTGTTAATAAAGCTGCTAAGGAAGTAGATGTAATTACCACTGGTACATTTGAACCAATGGAGTCAAGTGGTGCAATTATTAACTTAGGACATACTGATCCACCGATAAAAATTCGGCGTTGCTGGTTAGATGGAGTACCAGCATACTCTGGTTTTGGGGCTGTGGATTTATACTTAGGTGCTAGTTGTCCAGTTGACACCATAGATGGGGAAGAAGTGCGAGAACGTGGAGGGGTCATGTGATTGAGGATTTAATTGCGGGTAAATCTATCCAAGTACGTGCTATTGGACAAGTTACCGATTGTTATCCCAGGGCTACGTTTGAAACCACTATCACCCGTGACACCATCAATCAGTTTTACTTATTTAATCCGCGTAATCTTTATCAAAATTTTATTGTTGGTGTGAATGGTGGCGATCGCCCACTGTATACGTATTTAGGACCGTTACAGCCACGTTTAGGGAATGCAGTTTATTCTAACCCTGGTTCGCTGTCACCGTTGCTGAATGACCCCGATTTACAAATCGTTGGTATTGGGACAAAGATTTTTTTAGCTGGGGGTATTGGTTATGTAGCTTGGGAGGGGACACAACATTTCCCTTTGCAAAAGCGGTTAGAAAATCGGACACCGATTGGGCCTTCAGCCACTTTAGCGTTAATTGGCGATGCCAAACAGATGGATGCCCGATGGATACGAGGTTGTTACTTTAAAAGCTATGGACCGTCCATGATGATGGGTGTAGGCGTGCCGTTACCAGTTTTAAATGTGGGAGTGATAGAACGGTGTGCTGTCCAAGACAGAGACTTAGTAGCACCAATTGTAGATTTTTCCATTCCTCGTCGTGTCCGTCCTACCTTCGGTTTAGTGAGTTACGCCCAACTTAAGTCTGGACGTATCACTATTGAAGGGAGAACGGTACGAGTAGCATCTTTAGCGAGCTTATTTCTTTCCCGAAAAGTAGCCCAAGAGTTGAAACAATGGATCAAAGAGGGGATATTTACCCTAACTGAACCAGTAGCCCCGATACCAATGGAGCGTTCTTTTTTACCTCAAGATCGTTGGACTGAGTTTTAGAAGTAGTGAGAAAGAAGAAAGACAAAGAGGGAAATTCCGTGTTTCTGTACTCACTAATCATCATTTGACAACAGACAACTGACCAATTACCTATTCCCCGGTCGGCTTAGGCCTCTTAATAGGCATAGGAGTGGGGGTTTTGGGTATAGGTTTAGTAATAACCGTGGGATCACCTGCTGTCTTTCTAACGGGACGTGGGGCTTCACCATTGCGTCGAGGGGGGAATGGTCTTCTAGTACCGCTGTTAGCAACACCACGGGGCGCGGCTTTGAATGGCGGTCTACGTTTTTTGGGTAAATCAGCGATCGCTTCGGCATTAATTACTACTAAAGCATCTGATTCCCGTTTCACATTGAAGTCCCAGAACTTACCGACGGCTTTGGTCGTTAATATGCCCTTGAGTTTCAACTTAAAATATTTAGCTTTATCAGTAGTTTTCCGGGGAGATTGCTTGATTTTCACAACCAAACTCTTTTCATCAAAAGACTGGTAAACTACCTCACCGCGCACAGAAAAACCGCCATCAGGAACAGCTGATGAGGGTTTGAGATCATCACAAACTACTGTCGAGTTGTGTAACTTTTGAGTAATCGCATCTGGGCTATGTTCATCTAGTGCATTTTTCGCCAGATTTTCTGGTTCCCAAACGCCAACAATTTGCAGGTGTAATGCGTCATTTTCTTGTCTGGTGCGGGGATAAACTACCCATAGATGTTCTTTTTCTAGGTCTAAGTGATTTTTGACTAGACTCATAATCCGACCTAATAGGACGGCATTAAGTTCAACCCCATCGCTAGTCAGTAGTGTTCCTTGGGTAAACTGTTCACTACTGGCATGATAGCACCCGCGAACTAGGCCAATAGCTCGGTACTGGGTTGGTTCGCTCGGAGGTGGAATTGGTTGTTCTCGATTAACTAAATGCCCGTTAGCATCGGATTTACTCAGGTCAATGACAGAATTTTCCAGTTGAGAGGGTTGGTCTGCTAATGTATGAGCATTAACAGGGGGTGAAATCTCTTTTCTGCCTTGTTTAGAGGCTGTGGAATTTGAGGATTGAGAAGATGGCATCAGGTCGGAATTCATAAAAACTCCTTGCGGCACAAGACGTATCCCTTGGTAGGATTTGACAAAGACAGGTAGAAAAGAGCAAGTGTGGCTGATCAAAGTATATTTCCTTTTAATCTAGCCTTTCGCTTGATGCTTTATATGAACAGAAGTACGCAAAATATCACATTTATACACTAAATGTGTAATTTAGCCTCTTCACAACCATTGAGGCTAAGGCCACGCTAGGTTATCGGCAGCATAGCATAGCTATAATTCTGACGGATCTTCCTAAAGTCATCACTTACTTTAGCAGGATAGATATTTATTTGTTATAAAATTCACAGACAAATCACCGTATTCCGCAAAGTTTTGGAAATTTTTAACTTTGCAATTTGTAATTAATTTGTAATTAATTTGTAATTAATGTCATTGTCGGAATTTAGATCAAGAATAAATCCAAAATTTAAAATCTGCTGATAGTGTAGCATGACTTTGGTTCTATATACTTACATTTTGTTAACATTTAGGAGTAGAATAATATTGTGTCTGAATCGCGTAATCGCTGGATGGTTCGAGTAGTCTTGGCTTTCGCTGTTGTTGCTTTTGTGGGGGTTTCTGTTATGCCCATAATTACAACATTTAACAAACCCCAATCATTACCATCGAATCAAGCCAATACTGAGAATCAAGGATCTTCATTTCAGCAAAAGTCAAAATTAGAAGATCAAGTCCGGGGCTATGAATTGGTTTTACAGAAAGAGCCAGAAAATCAAACTGCACTCAAGGGACTTTTGCAAGCCCGGTTACAGTTGTTGAGTCAAAAAGGACAAGGGGAAGTTAAACCGGCTGATATTCAAGTTGTGATTGAACCTTTGGAAAAACTTGCTAAACTTAATCCCCAAAAGTCAGAGTACGGGGTTTTACTGGCTCAAGCTAAACAACAAATTGGCGATAAGGAAGGAGCAACCCAAACTTATCGTACTATTTTAAGTGCAAAACCGGCAGATTTGAAGGCTTTGCAGGGTATGGTCAGTTTGCAATTAAGTGAAAAGCGTCCAGAAGTAGCTATTAGCTTATTAGAAGCAGGTTTAACTGCTGCAAAGAAGGCTAATGCTATTGAGCCAGGTAGTGGGGATGTAGTTGCTATTCAAGTCCTTTTAGGTAATGTCTACGCTTTTCAGAAGCAGGATCTTCAGGCTATTTCTGTGTATGATCAAGCAATTAATCAAGCGCCTCAAGATTTTCGTCCCGTTTTAGCGAAAGCAATGCTGTTTAAGCAACAAGGGAAGCTTGCTGAAGCAAAACCTTTATTTGATAAAGCTACAGCCTTAGCTCCGGCTCAGTATAAGGACGAAATCAATAAGGTAGCAGCAATTTCTGAGCCTAATTCTACATCATCTCCTACGGCTAGTCCATAGGGGAGAGGCCTGACTCAGCTACTCTTGCTACGGATTATTTTCCTTCTATAGCGGCGACTATGCCAAAGATGATAAATAGAAAACCGCCTAAGAAGGTAATTTGCCTTTCGGAAATTCTACCTGCTATTAATTTACCACCGATAACGGCGATCGCTGCACAAATTGCGTGTCCTAATATTGCGCCGGCTGTAACACCAATGGGGTTATTACTGGCTGCGAGGACTATGGTGGCTATTTGTGTGCGATCGCCCCATTCTGCTATAAATGTTAGTACGAAGGATTTTAGTAAAATTGACCAGACACTTTTTTGCTGGGGATTATCTAAATCTGCCTTTTCTACCGCCTCTTGTGCCTCCCCTACGACTTCTTCAGTCGCAGATACAGCCATTTTATTGGCATCATAGATTAATTTCAAACCAAAGGCGATAAACAAAACTATTTCGGCATAATGAATGATTTGTTTTGGCAAAAAGGACACTACTTGTCCAAATGCAACTGATAAGATAGTCATAGCCGCTAAAGCAGCTATCACACCAGAGAACACCAAGCGCCGTGGGTGGTGCATGGACAGAATTACAGCGATAAAAAAGGTTTTATCACCTAGTTCAGAAATGGTAATTAGTAATAAACCGGCGGTAAAGGCTGTTAACACTCTCTCAAACTCCTGAAGGATTTTTTACCCGTGTGGAGTATCAATGAGAGCCATAAAACCTCACTGAACTCCACACTTTTCAATGTGTCGTCAGTGAAGGTCTCGCTTTCAAATACTTTGTTTATTCGCTATCTAAACCAGGCTCATCACCAGTATGTTGATTTAGATATACTGAACAGATAACTTTGATTTACTGTCAGCAGCTACTCCCCTTCTATTAGTTTTACATAATACTCTTGCTGAGATTAAAAGTCAAGGCTTTTGGGAAGGAAAAATATTGCAGCACGGCGATGGTCAAGCCAGAAACAGTTCTGTTAGAATGAATTGATACTAATTTGAGACTATGACCTATTTAGAAACCGCAGCCCAATTTTACAGCCAAGTTGCTCAAACACCGGAAGTGGGGCTATGCTGTGTCCAAAGTACACCTTTACAATTACCAGGGCTGAAAATTCCTCTGGCTATGCAGGAAATGAACTATGGTTGTGGAACTACGGTTCATCACAACGAACTTAATAATCAGCCGACAGTTTTATATGTTGGTGTCGGTGGTGGTTTGGAAGCGTTACAATTTGCTTATTTTTCTCCTCGTCCCGGTGCGATTATTGCTGTTGAACCTGTGGAGGCTATGCGAGAAGCTGCAATGCGTAACTTAGAAATTGCTGCAACGGAAAACCCCTGGTTTGATACTAGCTTTGTTGAGATTCGTCCGGGAGACGCTTTTAATTTACCTGTGGCTGATGCTTCGGTGGATATAGTAGCGCAGAATTGCCTTTTCAATATTTTTGAACCAACGGATTTAACTCGCGCTTTAAAGGAAGCATATCGGGTATTAAAACCCGGCGGTCGCTTACAAATGAGTGATCCAATTGCTACCAGTCCAATTCCTGATCATTTACAACAAAATGAACACTTACGTGCTTTGTGTTTATCCGGCGCTCTTACATATTCAGAATATACTCAACTAATAATTAATGCTGGTTTTGGACAAGTGGAAATTCGCGCACGTCGTCCTTATCGTTTATTAGATAAACACAGTTATCAACTACAGGAAAATATACTTTTAGAAAGTCTTGATTCCGTGGCTTTTAAGGTGGAAATCCCCCCAGACGGGGCTTGTATTTTTACTGGTAAAACAGCAATTTATGCGGGTAAGGAAGAATTTTTTGATGATAATGCTGGACATATTTTACAAAGAGGTATTCCTGTGGCTGTTTGTGATAAAACGGCGCAAAAGTTAGCAGTTATCAATGCTGAAGAAATCATGATTACTGATTCTACATGGTATTATGATGGTGGAGGATGTTGTTAATTCTATACAGTATTTTCCTCCGTTATGAAGTACAGTTTTTTATCCTCAAACCCGCAAGGGCGGGGTTTCCCCGTCCTCAATAGTATTTTATTAGAGCGAGAACTACTATGATTCTTGAATTTCTTTTTGTAAAGCCTGAATTTGTTCAAGAGATAATTCTGTAAATTCAGCAATTTGTTGTAAATTCATGCCTGTTCGTAACAATTTTAAAGTAAACTTTCTGGTTGCTTCAGCTTGACCTTCAGCTTTACCTTTAGCTTCACCTTCAGCTTTACCTTCTTCTAAAGCTTCTTGATAAACTCTGGTTTGTTTCAACTCACTTAAACCTAACATGGCTTCAATCTCCTTTCTGCTTTTTTTGGGTAATTTGTAGACGATAATTGTCTCAATCAGATTAATTAAATCCCGTTTAATTTTGGTATCAGTTAGTTGTTGGTTTGCTTGGGCAATTAAACGTCTTGCTAATGCTGGTGCAGATTCCTCTGTTTCTATTACTAGTTTAACAACTCCCACCCCTAAAGAACTCTCTCCCAACTCGTCTAAATAAATGCGTGTAACTCGCTGAAGCAGTAAGATTTCCCCAAATTGTACATTCTGTTCTCTTTCTATATTACGACTAGGATAGATGATGACAGCTTGCCAAGGATGAGGAGTTTTGTATTGTCGCAGGTAGAGAAAAAGCTCTGCAAAGAGACGATAATATAAATCATCATCGGGTTGAAATTGAACCTCAACAATGTAAAATGGCTTTTTGGCATCTTTGGTGGTTGGTAAAAATAAACCGTCTAAACGAAAAGCCAGTTGTTTAACTTCACGAGAGGTAAATTCATACGTACCTGCTTCTGTGGGAGACTGGTTAATTAATTCAAAAAAGATGCTAGGAAATGCTTGAAATAAGCTATAGAAAATTGTATCGGTTTTCACGGTAATTGAGTAATTCTTATATCTAATCTAGCTGAGGTTTCGCGCAAAGAGGCAAAGGAGCAAAGACGCAAAGAAAGGAAATTCTCGTTCCCACACAAAGCATCCTCGTTCCTCGTTCCCAGTCTCTGACTGGGAATGTCATCTTTGAGGTTCTAGGTTCTACCTCCAGGTATAATAGAGGCAGAGCCTCTTAACTATATTCCCACGCAGAGCATGGGAACGAGAGAACGAGAGACAGCATGAGAAATAGGAGAAACTAGAGAGAAAATGGGGTAAAATCCTCATATTTATCATCTTTGCTTTTATTTCTCAACTAATTATGGTTTAATTTAGCTAGAGATGCTTCTATGATTACACCTTTTTTTCAGCAGATAAATTCACCTTTAACAAAGCAGCAAATTAATGTTTTACAAGTTAATTTGGGAAAACTTTGTAATTTAGCTTGTAACCATTGCCATGTAGAAGCTAGTCCGAAAAGAACTGAGGAATTAACACCGGAAGTTTGTCAACAGTTAATTACTTTAATTGGTAGGTTTCCGCAAATTAAAACGGTGGATTTAACTGGTGGCGCTCCAGAAATGAATTATGGTTTTAAGTCTTTGGTAGAAGCTGCAAATAAAGCAGGTAAACAGGTCATTGTCAGATCAAATTTGACAATTTATTTTGTGGAAGGATTTGAGGATTTACCAGATTTTTTTGCTGAGAATCAAGTCAGAATTGTCGCTTCTCTTCCCTGTTATTTAGCCGATAATGTGGATAAAATGCGGGGAAATGGTGTTTTTGATCAATCAATTAAGGCTTTACAATGGTTGAATAAAATCGGTTATGGTCAAAATCCCAATTTAGTGTTAGATTTGGTGTATAATTCTCCATTACCAAGTAGTGATGATTTTTCTCTCACTCCTGAACAGGAAAAGTTAGAAGGAGACTATAAAACATTTTTGTCTGAAAAATTTGATATTCGATTTAATCATCTTTTCACTATTACTAATATACCTGTGGGGAGAACAAAGTTTCATTTAGAAAGAAAACAGCTTTATTCTCGCTATTTGCATTTTTTGGAATCTCACTTTAATGCAAATACAATTGATGGTTTAATGTGTCGTGAACAACTTTCAATTGATTATTTAGGGAATATTTATGATTGTGATTTTAATCAAATGATGAATTTACCTGCTAAAACTAGTAATGGTGAAAATTTGACTGTGAGTAAATTGTTAGAAATTGGTAGTTTGGATATATTTAATGAAGTCCAAACTGCTGAATATTGCTATGGTTGTACTGCGGGTTGTGGTTCTAGTTGTGGTGGTGCTATAGTATAAATTGACAAATATTAAAAATATATATGTCAGGAAATAATTACTTTGTAAAGAAATTTGTGGTAATTGAACTTCTAATTTTAATATCTAGTATGATCAAGGGAGTTAAGTCTCCTCACACCACATTTTTATTCAAGCCGTGAATTTATTTTTTCACGGTTTTTATTTTTTATGGCTAAGTAAGATCAAAAATCTCAAAAATGGTATAATCTGACCTGGTAATTATCAGAAAAGTATATGGCCTATTGGTTATTTCAAGGAAATCCCAAGTATTATCGGGTTTTAGAAGCTATCAAGGAGTTAGAAGCAATTCCTTGGTTGGTAACTCGTTATGCTAACGATATCGCTCCTGGTGATGGTGTTATTATTTGGTTATCTGGTAGTCAAGGGGGAATTTATGCGACAGCAGAAGTGATAGAACCCGCTCAATTCTTGACGGAAATACCAGATAAGAAATATTGGGTAGACTCTACAAGAGCTTTGGGAAAACAACAAGCGATAATTAGATTTACAAATAAATTTGTAGAATCTCCTTTACTGAAAAATCAGTTACAAGAAGATTCTGTACTTAAAAATTTATTGGTGCTTCGCGCTCCCAATTCGACTAATTTTAAGGTAAGTTCAGAAGAGTGGGAACAGGTACAGAAATTAATTCAGGAAAAGTAGGAAATATTAAAAATAATTTTGTTCCTCAAAGTGTTATGAAAGAGTTTTTGTCTGGCTGATATTCTATAATGATGGAAAGTTTAACTCCTCGCACCATACTTAGAACCGTAAAATATAGTATTTTGCGGTTTTTATTTTCTGATTTGGGTAATTTGATAAAATCACCTATAAATTCAATTCCTATATGACCGAAACACCCATACAAAAACCCAATAGTCCCACAATTCCCACATTTACCTCCATTACCGAGGAAAGATTGCACCGTCAACAGCGACTAGTGGCTGCATTGCGGCTATTTTCTCGATTTGGATTTGATGAAGGTGTTGCTGGACACATTACAGCCCGTGACCCGGAAAAACCTGAACATTTTTGGGTAAATCCCTTTGGAATGTACTTTGGTTTAATTCGAGTTAGTGACCTCATATTAGTTAATCAGCAAGGTGATGTAATTTACGGTAATCGTCCGGTAAATCGCGCAGCTTTTGCTATTCATTCTCAAGTTCATGCAGCCCGTCCTGAGGTGGTAGCAGCAGCTCACGCCCATTCTATCTATGGTAAAAGCTGGTCTAGTCTCGGCCGTCTGCTTGACCCGCTAACTCAAGATGCTTGTTCTTTTTACGAAGATCATAGTATATTTACTGATTATACGGGAGTTGTTCTCAACCTGGAAGAAGGCAAGCGCATTGCTGAAACTTTGGGAAAAAATAAAGCCGTCATTCTCAAAAATCACGGTTTATTGACAGTAGGTAAAACTATTGATGAGGCTGCTTGGTGGTTTATCACAATGGACCGCTCTTGTCAAGCGCAATTATTGGCAGAAGCAGCCGGAACACCCAGCCCAATTAAACCAGAGTATGCCAAGATAGCTTATAGTCAAGTGGGTTCTGCTGAGATGGGTTGGTTTAGTTTTCAACCCTTGTATGAGATGATTGTACGGCAAGAACCAGATTTACTGGAATAATATAGCGATTATAGGAGCTAGGAAAAGTTATTAGTAGTATGGGATACAATCTAGGGTGCAAGACCTGCGCCCTTACGGGTTTTTGATTTAACTAAACTGTTCGATAATTCCCCCACCTAATACCTTGTCTTTGTCGTACCAAACCGCAGCTTGTCCGGGTGTAATGCTAAACTGTGGTTCATCAAATACTAAGCGCACGCGGGAATCTGCTAAAGGAATTACTGTCACAGCTACGGGTTGAGAACGATAACGAATTTGTACTTCTGCTCGTACAGGTGTGACTGGTTCAGCAATAGAAACCCAATTTACTCTATTTATTGTACATTCTGACTGAGTTCCTTTGGTGCGATCGCCTACAACTACCCTGTTATTAACAGCATCTAAGGAAATCACATACAAGGGTTCGGCCGCAGCAATACCTAAGCCTTTTCGCTGGCCAATGGTATAATGATGAATACCATCATGTTGTCCCAAAATTTTGCCAGTAGTATCAACAATATCACCGGATTTGGGAGCTAAATATTTATCTAAAAATGCCCGCATAGAACCGTTACTTTCTACCAAGCATAAATCTTGACTTTCCGGTTTATCGGCGGTTTTTAAGTTGTATTCTGTAGCAATTCTCCGGGTATCGGTTTTATTCAATTCACCTAGGGGAAAAATTACAGCCCCTAATAAATCTTGGGATAAATCATAGAGAAAATAAGATTGATCTTTATTGCGGTCAACGGCTCGTAACAATTGGTAACGATTAGTAGCGTCATCGTAACGAATTTTGGCATAATGACCTGTAGCGATGCGATCGCATTTTAATTTTTCCCGTGCATATTCCACCATCGGACCAAATTTGACCGTTTTGTTACATTGAGAACAAGGTAATGGTGTAATTCCCGCACTATAACCTGTCACCAAAAAATCAACAATTGACCTTTGAAAGACATCCCGAATATCAACAATTTCATGGGGAATACCCAATTGTTGGCAAATATCAGCCGCGTCGATCATTCCTTCAGAGCAACATTGCCCCTTGCCTTTCATTAGCCAAAGGGTTAAACCAATTACATCATAGCCCTGATTATGTAGCATAGCGGCGGCTACGGAACTATCAACGCCACCAGAAAGACCAACGACAACTTTTTTCATAATTCACACTTTTCAAAGTGCTTGCGGCTTATTTTCGTAAGAAAGGGGTTTTTTATTTACTCACAAAGTGCGAGGTTTTCCGATTGTAGCATATAGGAGAAATTTTCCTGTTAAGGTAGTCCATATATGGAATATTGCATAGAAAATTTCTGTAAAAGCTAGTAACAAATATGTCTAACTTAAGAGTTAGTTACTTTACTCCTTTATTCATGTTATCTTTACTTGCGGGTGGGTATTGGGCGTTAATATCCGATTATACTCCAGTTCAGGCTCAAATCCCCAAGAATAGTCAATTTTTAGCACAGGGGACGCAGCAAGTACAACCTGGGGAATTGAACCAGTATAACCAAAATTTTGAACGATATTTTGTTTATGTTGATAGCAGCGATTTTCAAGTATTGCAACGAGTTCAGCAAGTTGAAGGCAATGCTTATATCCGCAATTATAATGGACGTAATGTTATTCAATGTGGTGTTTTTCATCAACAATCTAATGCTGAAATCAGGGTGAGAGAATTGGAATTAAATGGTGTTTTTGGTGCTAGAATTGTTAATTCTGCAAATCTAGAAATAAAACCCAATAATTCTGGTCAACAAACAGCCTATGATAACAACCAAAACAATCCAAATAACTATCAACAAGAAGCAAGAAAATACTACTATATAGTGATTCCTAGTCACCCTAATAATTTACGTTCTTTTGGTACAGAAATTCGACAGAAAATAAGTGCAAATATTAATGTATTTATGAGAACTCAACCACGGGGAGCGCATATAGCTATAGGACCTTTTAGCGACAAATATGAAGCAAAAATATGGAATAGCTATTTTCAAAATTCAGGTTACGGTAATGCTAGAGTTTATTATGGAAAATAGGGTAATGGGTAATTGGTAATGGGTAATGGGTAATTGGTAATGGGTAATGGGTAATGGGTAATGGGTAATGGGTAATTGGTAATTGGTAATTGACAAATGACAAAAGAACAAGTAGTTACCGCAGCGCAAATGCGGGATATTGAAACCAGAATATTTACTGCGGGAATGCCTGTAGCTGCTTTAATGGAAAAAGTAGGGGGATTAATTTTCCAACGCTTACAAACTATTATTTCTCCAGATAAATGTGTGGGCATTTTAGCCGGTCCAGGTCATAATGGAGGTGATGCTTTAGTAGTAGCGCGTGAATTGTATTTTCACGGTTATAAAGTTTGGATTTATCAACCTTTTTCTAAATTGAAAGAATTAACTTCACAACATTTTCAATATATTCAAAGTTTGGAAATTCCCTGTTATCAAGAAATTAACGAATTACCAAATTGTGATTTTTTAATTGATGGTTTATTTGGTTTTGGTTTAGAAAGAGAAATTACCGACTTTATAGCTGCTGCAATTAATTATTTTAATCAAAGAAATCAGCCTATTATTAGTATTGATATACCTTCCGGTTTACACACAGACACAGGGGAGGTTTTAGGAACAGCTATTCAGGCAAGTTATACATTTTGTTTGGGTTTATGGAAACAGGGTTTATTACAAGAACAAGCATTACCTTATGTTGGTAAAACTGAATTAATTGATTTTCATATTCCCTTAACAGATATTCATGCGGTTTTAGATAATGTCCCCCAAATCAAACGCATTACTAAAACAACAGCATTATCTACCCTACCCTTACCCCGTCCCCTCATTACCCACAAATATAAACAAGGACATTTATTATTAATTTGTGGTTCTCGACGTTACGCAGGTGGAGCAATTTTAACAGGTTTGGGTGCGCGAGCTTCTGGTGTGGGAATGTTGTCAATTGCTGTGCCAGAATCTTTAAAAATGTCGTTAGTTTCCCATTTACCAGAAGCGTTAATTATCGGTTGTCCTGAAACAGAAAAAGGAGCAATTGCTAATTTACCATTAGTAGGGTGTGTTAGCGATAGCGTAACGCACCTTATAGACTTAAATTCATTTACTACAATTGCTTGCGGACCGGGTTTAACTACAGATAATATTTCTATTCTTCCCGAAATAATTGAATGTGAATGTCCTCTAATTCTCGATGCTGATGCTTTAAATATTCTCGCACAATTAGGAACTATTCCCCTATTAAAATCACGAAAATCAGGCACTGTAATTACACCCCACACGGGAGAATTTAAGCGTTTATTTCCCCATATTGATTACACAAATAGAGTCAAAGCAGTACAAACAGCAGCCCAAGAAAGTGGGGCTGTAGTCCTGCTCAAAGGGGCAAGAACGGCTATATCTCATCCTCAAGGTGGTGTTTGGATAAATCCCGAAAGCACCCCGGCCTTAGCCCGTGGAGGCAGCGGTGATGTATTAACTGGCCTGTTAGGTGGACTATTAGCGCAAATTCCTCCCCCAGAACTTACCATGGAGGATGTAGTCGCAAGTGCGACTTGGTGGCATTCTCAAGCAGGAATTTTAGCAGCACAAGCAAGAACAGAATTAGGAGTTGATGCTTTTACACTGACACAATATTTATTATCAGTCTTGAAGGGATAAAAAAAGGCAAAAGGCAAAAGGTAAAGGGTAATAATTAGTTTTTACCAATTACCAATTACTAATTACCAATTACCAATTACCAATTACCAGATAACAACTACTTAATTACTACCTTACCACCAGCTTCTTCAATCCGCTTCTTGATATCCTCAGCAGCGTCCTTAGCTACACCTTCCTTAACAGCTTTAGGAGCAGCTTCTACCAATTCTTTAGCTTCTTTCAGACCTAAACCTGTGATTTCACGGACAATCTTCAAGACAGCAATCTTCTTATCAGCAGGTACAGAATCCAAAATTGCATCAAACTCGGTCTTTTCTACTACTTCTTCAGCAGGAGCAGCAGCACCAGGGGCCATCATCATCATACCACCAGTAGCAGCAGCGCTCACACCAAAGGCTTCTTCGATTTGCTTGACTAATTCAGAAGCTTCTAATAAGGTGAGGGCTTTCAATTGTTCTAAAATTTGTTCGGTTGCAGCAGACATGGATGTAACTCCTAAATAATTTTTGATTTGTTTTGATTTGTCAGTTGTCATTTGTTAGTGGATAAGCACCACCACGATTAATTAGTGCGTTCTGTATTTGCTAATACACACTAAGACTCACTTTCGGAACTATCACCATTTTCTTTTTCAGCGATAGCTTGCAAAGCGCGAGCCAAGGAACTGGGAACTTCGTTGATACCAACAGCCAGCTTGGTAGCCACAGCGTTGATAGCACCAGCGATTTGACCCATGAGTTGTTCTTTAGATGGTAAGTCTCCTAGAGCCTTAACATCAGCTTCACTCAGGACACGACCTTCCATGACACCACCGCGAATTTCTGTTTTCTTGGTGGCTTTTTGGAATGCTTGATAAGCTTTAATCGCGGATAAATCTTCTTTAACTAGCAGAAATGCAGAAGAGCCTTTCAGCAATTCCGACATTGGCTCCCATTCTTTCTGATCCTTAATGGCAATGCCCATAAAGGTGTTTTTTGTCACCTTACATATAGCACCACTAGGACGGAGTTGCTGACGCAAATTGGTGATTTCGGCAACTGTTAGCCCCTGGTAATCAATTACAAGTGCTAAAGTTGACTTACTCAAGGTTTCCTTGAGATCAGCTACTATCTCTTTTTTGTTTTCTAACGTTCTTCCCATACTTATCTCACCTCCAATGTCAGTTGTCAGTGGTCAGTTGTTAGTTTTTACTCTATTTCCTGTCACCTGTCACTTATCAGCCATGACCTTTTTGCTGACCCGCCGAAAACAGTTAACCCCAGCTATCTTAGCCAGGGTTTCAAAGTGGTATTTTTAATACTGTCGTTGTCACAGTTTTACTGTTTAAACTTTAGGTAGTTAAAATTACAACCTCGGCAGGATATTAAGCTATTAGCACCTGCTGTCTCCGGCTTTATCTATTTAATTTTGGTTATTAGGATTAGTTATTGGTCATTAGTCATTGCTGATTATACTCATCTATCACCAATTACCCATTACCCATTACCAATTACCAAATTATGCAGCTTCGGTGAGTTTTAATTCCCGTAAGGCGCTGATATCAATGGCAATTGATGGCCCCATAGTCGAGGACACATACAATGACCGCCAATAACGACCTTTAGCACCTGAAGGACGGTTACGGTCAATGGACTCTTGTAATGCCTTCAGGTTGATTAATAAATCTTCAGGTGAAAAACCAGCCTTACCAAACATAACATGAACAATCCCAGTCCGATCAGCCCGATATTCTAATTTACCAGCTTTAAATTCGGCGATCGCACTACCGATATCAAAGGTTACTGTACCACCTTTGGGTGACGGCATCAAACCACGCGGACCTAGCAATTTACCAAGCTTTGCTACCTGTGGCATTACATCTGGTGTCGCAATCAGCTTATCAAAGTCCATGAAGCCCTTCTGAATCTGCTCAATCAGTTCTTCTGAACCAGCTATATCGGCACCAGCATTAGTCGCTTCTGTGACTTTTTCCCCTCTAGCGATCACTGCTACCCGGATTATTTGCCCCGTACCTTTAGGTAGTGCTACTGTTGTCCGCAATTGTTGGTCTGTGTACTTAGGATCAATTCCTAAACGGATATGAGCCTCAGCAGCTTCGGCGAATTTAGCGGTTGCTGTTTCTTTTAACAGAGCCAATGCTTCTAAGGGTGTATAATCCTTATCTTCTACTTTTTCTAGTAACGCCCGCAAGCGGCGTGATACTTTTTTTGCCATTTTTTTCTCCTGGGGTAATCTCGAAGTTATGCTTCTCCCCCGATATGATTTTAGATTTGGGATTTTCGATTTGGCTATTAGTTATTCACTCAAAAGCACAAACTCAAGATTTATCACTTAATCACTTAATTAATCTGTGATAGTTACGCCCATGTTTTTCGCAGTTCCTGCCACGATTTTCATGGCTGCGTCAATATCGTTAGCGTTGAGGTCGGGAAGTTTGGTTTGAGCAATTTCCCGTAATTGATTTCTACTAATGCTACCAACTTTCTTTTTGTTGGGTTGATCTGAGCCTCTTTCAATTTTCGCCGCTTTCCGAATCAATACTGATGCGGGTGGTGTTTTGAGTACAAATGTAAAACTTCTGTCTTCATAAACAGAAATTTCTACTGGTATCACCATTCCCGCTTGGTCTGCTGTTTTGGCGTTGTACTCTTTGCAGAACATCATGATATTAACACCATGTTGACCCAGTGCAGGACCAACGGGCGGTGCTGGGTTGGCTTTCCCAGCATTCAGGGCCAACTTAATGACCGCTACTAATTTCTTCGCCATTTGTATTTAGCTCTGTTTTTTAACCTGATTAAATTCTAGTTCTACTGGTGTATCTCGTCCAAAGATTGAGAGTAGAGCTTTTAGTTTACTCCGTTCTGGGGAAACTTCAATTACCTCGCCTTCAAAATCCTTAAATGGACCAGAAAGCACCACTATCTTATCACCTGTAGCCATATCAATTTTGACTACTGGTTCTTGTTCCGTGGCTTGTTTGAATATGCGTTCAACTTCCGCAGGATTTAAGGGAACTGGCTTCACGTGGCCACGACCTCTACCGCTACCACGCTTCTGCTCCGCGCCCACAAAGTTAATGACGTGGGTGGTATTCCTTACCACTTGCCATGTATCATCACTCATTACCATCCGTACTAACACATATCCAGGAAAAACCTTTTCTTCTGAAGGCTGACGTTTACCATCTTTACGGATTTTCACCGTTGGTGTGTGGGGAATTTCCACTTGGATGATTTTATCAGCTACATCAAAAGTTTGGATACGTTGCTCTAAGTTTGTCTTGACTCGTTTCTCACAGCCAGAAGCTACTTGCACCGCATACCAGCGTAACTCTTTAGACGCTGTTCCCAGTGCTTCCTCCGACTGCAATTCTAAATTACGTGGTTCGTCTGTTGCAGAAGTCATCAGAACACCTGTTTTGCTGCCCAACTGAACAATCCATCGACCAAGTATATCAAGGAGGCGGAGAGTGTAACCATTAATAGTACAGCTACTGATTCACTCACCAACTGTTTCCGACTGGGCCAAACTACTTTTTCAAGTTCTTCCTTTGTTCCTTGGAAAAAATTGTTTAAGCTAAACCCATTTTCGGTTGCTGGTATTTCTGCTTCGTTTTTTTTGGCCACAGTCGTTATACCCTCGTTTCTTGAATAGCTTCACCTTGTCATTTTTTCAAGGTTTACAGTTTTGACCTCAATTGACTGGCAATAGGAAAGCTATATTTTCAAAAAATTATACCCGAAATAATTGACGTTTTCTGCTGTTTTGGCAGTGACGTTATTGCTTCGGGCAATATTTTTCTTTTTGAGCGCGCCCTGGAGGACTTGAACCCCCGACATCAGGTTTTGGAGACCTGCGTTCTACCAACTGAACTAAGAGCGCACAAGCTTTTCTCTTTCCGGTCATTGTGATCAACTTTTTTTAGTTTAGCACAATTCGACTTTAATTGTCATCTAAATTGTTACTTATTTTTTTATTTTTGGCAAGTTAGCGGCGAATGCCGCTCACAGCTTGGGTTTTGTCTGTTAATTCCCTCTATGGAATTAGAGGGCGCGGTCGAATCTTTGTTTAATGCGGGTTGCTTTACCGACTAGGGCGCGTAAATAGTAAAGTTTAGCACGTCTAACTTTACCACGACGTAATACTTTAATGCTCTCAATGCGGGGAGAATGGAGTAAAAATACCCGTTCTACACCCACACCTTGGAAAACTTTGCGAACTGTAATGGTTTCGTTAATACCACCATTCCGCATGGCTATAACTACGCCTTCGTAGGGTTGGACGCGGTATTTAGTACCTTCTTTGATTTTGACTCCGACTTTCACTGTGTCACCGACATAGATATCAGGTAAATCAGATTTCAATTGTTCCGCTTCAATTGAGCGAATAATCTCTTGGGCGTTCATTACTTTTCTGTTTTCTGAAAAAACTCACAATCATTAATTATAAATCTATAATCGCCCCATAGTCCAGCTATTTATTAAAGGAGTCACCGAGTTAGGAGTTAGAAGGAAAGAAGGAAAGAAGGAAGAATAAAATTAACTAATGACAACTAACAACTAACAACTGTCTACTATCACCTGTCTACTGTCTACTATCACCTATTTACTGTCCAATAACAACTAACAACTGTCCACTAACAACTAACAACTGTCCACTAACAACTAACAACTGTCAACTGTCAACTGTCAACTGTCAACTGTCAACTGTCACCTGTCAACTGTCAACTGTCAACTGTCACCTGTCAACTGACCAATTTCTGTTGTAAAATAGACAGTATCAGGATTCAGGGGGAACCAGGTAACTGGTCTTAAACGCCTATAGAGACTATTTTTGGTAATATTCAAGGTTTAAAGTCCAGCCAGCTAAAACAACTCCAGCGGCTGTACCATCAGCGGATATCAGGGGATTGTATTACTACATCTGAGTTTGCACAACGTCTTGCAGCAGTTAGTACGGAAATTAATCAGCCTGTTTGTACTTATATCAACCGTCGTGGACAAGTAATTCGGGTTGGTGTGGGTACTCCGCGTCAAACTCAAATCCCACCCATGGAAATACCTCGCTACGGTGCAGAACGTCTGAGCGGAATTCGCTGTTTATCTACTAATCTCAAGTCAGAACCACCAAATGAGTCAGCATTAACGGCTATGGCTTTACAAAGATTGGATGCTTTAGTAGTTTTAAATATTACTGGGGGCGGATTTACTAAGCGTGGTGGTGGTGCAACTGGATACGTGAAAGAAGCTTATTTAGCCCATCTTGTGGCTAATAATAGACAGTTAGTGACTACTAAATCCTCTGACATGAGCATGGTTGATGCTAGTATATATTCCCACATATCACCGCCTCTAAGTTTAGATGCTTTGGCTGACCAGGATTTTCTCGAATTGGTGGAAAGTCTAGAAGCGGAATTTCGTCGGGAATATGTAGCTCAGGAAGTAGACACTGATCATGATCGGGTGGTAATTGTAGGAGTATTAACGGATAATACTAGCCCGCAACAATTCGAGGACATTATAGCAGAATTGGCACGGTTGGTAGATACGGCGGGGGGTGATGTATTACAGACTTTACAACAAAAGCGATCGCGTATTCATCCCCAAACAGTTATCGGTGAAGGTAAAGTCCAAGAAGTTGCTCTCACGGTGCAAACTCTAGGTGCTAATTTGGTAGTATTTGACCGTGATCTTTCACCTTCCCAAGTCCGCAATTTAGAGTCCCAAATTGGGGTCAGAGTAGTTGACCGTACGGAATTAATTTTAGATATTTTTGCCCAACGCGCTCAATCTGGTGCAGGTAAATTACAGGTAGAATTAGCGCAGTTAGAGTATATGATGCCACGACTCGCTGGCAGGGGTCAAGCCATGTCCAGATTGGGAGGTGGTATTGGAACTAGAGGACCTGGTGAAACTAAGCTAGAAACGGAACGTCGGGCTATTCAAAAACGCATTTCTCGACTACAACAGGAAGTTAATCAATTACAGGCACATCGTTGTAGATTACGTCAACGGCGACAACACCGAGAAGTTCCCTCTGTGGCTTTAGTTGGTTATACCAATGCTGGTAAATCTACTTTACTTAATGCTCTCACTAATTCGGAAGTATATACGGCTGACCAATTATTTGCTACCCTTGACCCGACCACACGGCGGTTAATGCTTCCCCACGCGGAAACCGGCGCACCCCAGGAAACTTTAATGACGGATACTGTAGGGTTTATTCATGAATTACCCGCGTCTTTAATGGATGCCTTTCGCGCTACTTTGGAGGAAGTAACAGAGGCGGATGCTTTACTGCATTTAGTAGATTTATCTCATCCTGCTTGGTTAAGTCATATTCGCTCAGTTCGGGACATACTCGCGCAAATGCCCATTACACCGGGACCTGCTTTAGTGGCTTTTAATAAAATTGATCAGGTTAGTAGTGAAACCCTGGCTTTAGCGCGGGAAGAGTTTCCCCTAGCGGTTTTCATTTCTGCTAGTCAGCGTTTAGGTCTGGAGACATTGCGTCAACGTTTATCTCTGCTTATTCAGTACGCTGTTGATGGTGGTTGATGATTTTCATATCCCTGGCTTCTTTGAGAAGTCGGGGATCTAAGCTTAATGAATAATCAAACTATCTTTATTGACATACTCACCGACCTGAAGGTGCGATGATTCTTGACACTTCACTGGAACACGCCACAAGTGGTCTTATCGTCCCTCCATGTCCGTTTAAAGTCTCCCAATGCCATAAGGCGACTATAACCAAATTTTAACATAAAGCCGTCCTAAAAGGACGGGGCTTGTATCCCAGATTTTTGGTCAGTGCTAAAAAATCATAATTTATGATTGATAATAACGTCAATGATTCAACAATAATCCAGTTTTGCTAGAATCATGATGACTTCAATGTAATTGGTTACAAGATAATGATTACTACTGTTGAGCGTCGTTATAGTTTAGATGAATATCGCGCCATTGAAGAAAAAGCTGAAAAACGCAGTGAATATCGTGATGGAGAAATTGTTCCCATGTCAGGAGGATCACTCAACCATAGCCGTATAGGTGGCAATATTTTTGCATTTCTCAAGTTTATTTTGCGTGATAGTAAATGTGAGCCAATTAATAGTGATTTGAGGTTATGGATTCCTGAATATCAACGCGGAGTATATCCAGATGTAATGGTTTTTGCAGATCAACCGCAACTAAATGACAACCGCAATGATGAAGTTTTAAATCCCATTTTAATTGTAGAAGTATTATCACCTTCAACCGCAGATTATGACCGACAAAGCAAGTTTCGGATGTATCGTTCAATTAGCAGTTTTTGTGAATATTTATTAGTTGAACAGGATGAAATTTTTATAGAAAAATATAGTAAACAGTCTCAAGGTTGGTTATTGAGTGATTTTAATGATTTAGAAAAATCCATTTCTTTGGAGTCTGTTGGGGTTGATTTACCGATATCGGAAATTTATCGCGGTGTTGTTTTTGGGTAATCTGAATCAGGATTGACCAATAATAACCAGAAGGGCAGAGAGTAAAAGAATAAGAGTATAAAGGGCTACAAAGTCCTGAACGAAGACACGACCCGAAAACCGCAGTAGTAGTAACGAAGGCCGCGCGAACCCCTATCGCGAGCCGCAGCCCGACAGAGCCAAGCATTGAAGTGCCAAGAACCGCCACGAATTAACTTTATATTACTGCCGCTTCGACTGTTCCAAGCATTGCCGTCTGTAGGCGCGTTTATATAATTTTCATGCCAGTCATCTTCACACCACTCCCACACATTCCCGTGCATATCGTACAAACCAAAAGCGTTAGGGGGAAAAGTTCCTACATCTGTAGTTTGATCTCGACATTTACCTTTAGGTGCGGACTTATAGGGATAATTACCATTGTAGTTTACTAAATCCGTGGTGATGTTGTCACCAAAAGAGAATGGCGTTTTTGTCCCTGCTCTACAAGCATACTCCCATTCTGCTTCACTGGGTAATCTGTAGTTTTTTCCTGTCTTTTGACTTAACTTTTGACAGAATGTAACCGCATCATCCCAACTGACAGTTTCAACTGGGCGGTTATTGCCTTTGAAGCCAGACGGATTATCCCCTATAATAGCTTGATATTGTGCCTGTGTCAAGGGGTATTTGCCCATAAAAAAGCTGGGAACTGTAACTTGATGTTGGGGACTTTCATTATCACCCCTTTCTGCTTCATTTGCCGGTGAACCCATCCAGAAAGTTCCTCCCGGTATGGCGATCATTTCTAATTTAATACCTTTTCCTAAATCTTCGGTAAATGATGATTGGGGATTGATATTTACGTTAATATTTGCTGGTGGTTTGGGTGGGTTTGTGGGTGTAGGAATAACTATTGTTTTTTTATTTGCTAATGCGGCTAAAACTTCTGCTGCTGAGTCATAACGACGAGTAGGAATATCTTGCAACATGGTTTCTAATACCGTTGTTAATTCCTGACTTAAAGAAACATACTTTTGCCATTGCCATTGCATTTTTCTGGTATCAAATAATTTATCTGCACCATCAGCTTCTTGAAAATGTCCCGTCAATAATCTGACACAGGTAACAGCTAAACTATAGAGATCACTACTATGATAAACCATACCCCGAAACTGTTCCGGGGGTGCGTATCCAGGAGTACCTGTAACAGTCCCCACTCTAGTTAAAATAGTTCCACTTGTTTCTTTGGAAACGCCAAAATCAATTAGAAATAATTGACCGGTTTTACTTCTAATAATATTTTCGGGTTTTATATCTCGAT